>NZ_JAUBTT010000056.1:0-58900 GCF_036705125.1 Microcoleus sp. B7-D4 | reverse complement strand
GACTAAGAAAAAATCCCTTTCCTCTTGGTGGCGTTTTGTCAAGTACAATTTATACAAAATTAGATGCGTTTACCCTGATAAAATATCCAAGTCTCCCAAACAAATTTGGAGCTGAATGCCGTTGAGAGAACCCGTCCACAAATAACTTAATCCCAAGAGTCTTTTGACGGTATTAAAAGCATCTTCAATCCTCCAGCGCCTACGATATAAATCTGCCACAACGTAGGGAGGTAATACATGAGGATCTAGTACGCTTGTTAAATAAGAATGCCAAATCTTACCTGAACGAACTTCAATCAGACGTAAGGTAATAAATGGAGTTTTTGCCGTTCCTGACCCGAGTTGCCACCCTTCGGGGTCTTTTTTCTTCAGTTCCTCATCTTGCTCTAACGCCCTAAGAGAATATTCAAATTTTCGGGCGCATTCTTGACTATATTCATACTCTTTTTCATTTTTAATCATGGGTTCCACCTTAATAAATCTATAGCAATAAGGCCCTTAGGATTTAACTGTCTGTCACGCTGAAAGAATTCTATAGAAGTTAAGCCGTAATCTCCTACAGGTTGATCTGAACGAAAAATTTCACCTTTATATTTGGATTTCTGTGCGCTACGATCCAAATGATTTAGTAATCTAGGGGCATTTTTTCGGAGATAATCGTAATCGACATCCTCGCTATCCCAACAAGCATCAAAATCTCCTGGGTCTGGCTTAATGGTAACAAAGCTGCCGTTGATATAAATTGTCCGGCAACCACCTGCTTTGAGTTGCTCCATTGCCATTCGCAGTCCGCGCATTAAACGCAACCTCAGCTCGTTGCTTCCAAATCGTTCTACAAATTCTTCCCATTAGCAAAAATGAACTCCTGGGGGTAAGTTGCCGTTTTCGCCGAATCCTGGAATCACTTACTCACACCTTAACACAGATGAAGATCCGGCTCTTGAGCGTACCATATTGCGATCGTTGTTGGGAAAATTGCGATCGCAGCGATAGCTTCATTGACGATCGCGGCCGACTGAGGTGGCGCTACCGATCGCCAAGAGAGAGCAAAAAATAAGCGCAAAACGCAACTTTTAAGGGTATTACGAATCCAAAACCCTTGATTCATAAAGCATTAAATAGAACGGAGAGGGAGGGATTTGAACCCTCGAAGGATGTTAACACCCTTAACAGATTAGCAATCTGCCGCTTTCGACCACTCAGCCACCTCTCCAAGATGACAGTAACTAACTATAGCACACACATCTTATTTTTGCCAACCCCTAATTTAAAAATCCCTCAATCCCTTAGTCTGTATACTTTCCGCCGCAGGCAAAAGGCAGATTTTACCCAATATCCGCCTCTGGCCCAACTCCAGACTCGAAACCTACTCCCCAAATCCCCTAGCCTTCAAGTGCTTTTCCCAACTAAAATTGGAACTCAAAAAGAACCTCTTAGTATACAAATATCCCAAGCGGTACAGGTGAGCCTTGCGATCGCCATCGAGATTAAAGTCCGTCGTCGTCACCCCAGCATCAGTCACATCAATATTAATCACCCTGCCCTTATCCATTTCTCGCTGGTGATAGCGGTCTCTTGCTTTCATCATCGTTCGGAACATCGCCGCCAGCATCGACAGCGGAGTATCAATCTTAGCTTTACTCTCAATTCCAGTATCGACCAATCGAAACCCAAAGGTAAACCAGCGCGGCATAGCAGGAGTCGCACCGACGGATTGTTTGTCATAAATCCACAGGGGGAAATTGCTCAAAATTCCGCCATCTACAATTAAGTCATCGCCGAGTTTTCCTGGTTCAAAAAATAGCGGAATACTCATCGACAACCGAACGGCTTCAGCCACGCTAAAATGTTCAGCACTTTTGAGTCGCAACTGCTCGTACAAAGGATCGGAATCCGTCGATTCGCGTCGGTGTAAGTCGTCGGGCAGCACCAACATTTCACCGCGACTGAGGTTGGATACTACTACTTTTAATTCCCGCTCTTTTACGATTTCTTTGACATCGGCAAAAGTGTGCAAGTTACCTCGACCGAGCATTGCTTCCAGCCACTGCCGGAACGGCTGCGCCGAATATTCTCCCATCTGACGGCTAACTGTGAGGAAAAGCAGCGTCCAAGCAGGAGATTGCAAGTCGTCTGCGGGGTCGCCGTTTAAAATTAGAGGACTGTTTTTTTGAGTTAAAAATATGCTGTAATCGAGCTGTCCTAAAATTTCCTCTAAATCATCTATTGACAAGTCGGTTGCCAATACTGCGGCAGTAATTGCGCCTGCAGAAGTGCCGGCCAATTTTCGCCACTGGATGCCCAAATCGCTACAGCACCTCAGTGCTCCTAAAAACGCAACTCCGCGCACGCCACCGCCTTCAAAAACCCCGTCGGCATAGATTTGACCGTTTTCGTCGGGAGGCGGAAATTTGCTGAGAATTGTTTGTTTTTCGGTGGCGGTGATTCTGACACCGGGTTCTTGCAAAATTTGCTGCGGATACCACTTGCTCATGGGAAATACCTCGGATCGATTTGGGATTTTAGATTTTAGATTGATATCTATTGTTCTTGATTTTTGTCGGCATCCATTGCCTCTTTGACGTATTGTTGAACTTGCGATCGCACTTGTTCGTAGGCCACCGACGCGCACCAAGGTCGGAGAGATAAAATAGTTGTATCTGGAGTAATCTCAGCTACCAAACAAGTCGGGGGCGGATTTTCCAACACCAGCGGGTGAGAGTGGGCAATTTCTAATAACTCAGCTACAGTTGGACGAATTGGTCGATCGCCAATATCAATCTTCAAGTCTACTCGCCTCGTTCCCATTGCCGTTGTATTTTTCAGTGTACCGTTAAACAACTGATTGTTCGGGACAATAATTTTTATGCGATCGTCTGTCACCACGGTTGTTGAAAAAATCCCGATGCTGTCCACCACTCCCTTAACATCGCCAGCTTCAATCCCATCCCCGACTTCAAAAGGCCGCAAACTAATCAACATTACCCCAGCAGCAAAGTGCGACAAAGTATTTTGCCACGCCAAACCTATCGCCAAACCCGCGGCACCCACCACCGCAACCACGCTGGTAGTTTGAATTCCCAACTGACTCAAAGCGGCGACTACTCCCACTACCAAAATCGTAATTTCAGCAGCTTGAACTAAGAATTTCCGCAGGGTGGCTTCGGTGCGACTCAGTGCTCGGCGAGTCACGCGGCCCGCAAAGCCGATCGCAAATCGCGTAATTAACAAAATGCCGATCGCCCACAGCAGTTGAGGTACAATTTTAAACCCCAATTCTACGAATTTTTTCGAGAATTCTTGGGCTACTTCCAAGGCTTGTGTTCTTTCTGCATTTAGCTGAGAATAGAAGGTTTGGGCTATTGGTAAAAACGTCTGAATAACTGTCATATCAATTGGGAATTGGGAATTGGGAATTGGGCATTGGGAATTGGGAATTGGGCATTGGGCATTGGTAAACGCGGTCTCAGTCTTATCGATCACTCCGAGAGTCCGACAGGGGTTAAAAACCCCTGTCTCATAGCTAAAGTCCTCTAAAAGAGGACTAAAATCAATAATTTCCTCGTTCAAACTCTTGAGTCGGTTTAAACTGATATCTTGCACCATTGTCAGCAACAGGCAAGATGCCTGTTCCACAAAATATAAATTTTCTTGTGGAACAGGCATCTTGCCTGTTCATAAAAGGCTAATTGAGAATGGTCCAACATATGAGTTTAAACCGACTTTTGCTATGAGGCAGGGGTTTAAACCCCTGCCGGGCTATTGTTAATAGTGTACTGCTACGCGGGGCAATCGGTGTTTAAAACCGCAGAGAATTTCCCACGAAATAGTTCCTAAAGTCGCGGCCCAATCGTCAGCACTAATTTGATTTTCCCCATCTTGGCCCAACAGAGTCACCACTTCGCCAACTTCTAAATCGGGAATATCAGTTACATCCAGCATTAATTGATCCATCGTCACGGCTCCCACTTGCCGCACGAACTTACCCCTGACTAAAACCTGCATTTTATTAGAAAGATTGCGCGGAATACCATCTGCATAGCCGATACCAATTACGGCAATCTGTGTCTGACGCTGAGCTATAAATTGATAGCCGTAACTGACGCCGGTTCCTGCTTCAATTGTTTTCACCTGCGTTACCCTAGCTTTTACCTGCATTGCGGGCTTCAAATTGGATCTCGACTGTAAGTGAGGAGCTGGATAAAGACCGTAGGTAGCTAAACCGACTCGCACTAAATCGTAGTGCAAATCCGGGTCAGCGAGGGCGGCAGCAGAGTTTGCCAAGTGGAGGCGAGGGGGGTTAATTCCTGCTATTTTAATTTGCTCGATCGCCTGTTTAAACCGCTGGTGCTGCTCTCTCATAACTGTGGGGTCGGGACTGTCTGCAGTCGCCAAGTGAGAGTAAATGCTGGCTAATTTTAAATTGGGCAACCGATTGACTAATTGCACAAATTCTGTTGCTTCCTGCCAGGGCGTACCCAAGCGAGACATTCCCGTATCTAACTTAGCGTGAACTGGCAAAGATTGGTTAAGACCAGCGAGAACTTCCGAAAAAATTAGGGCTTGTTTGGCAGTACAAATAGTGGGCTGCAAGTGCCATTGGGCGATCGCCTTTACCTGTTGGGCTGTATGGGTTGCCCCCAACAGCAAAATCGGCGCTTCTATCCCAGCTTCTCGCAATTCTATTCCTTCGGGAATTGTCGCGACTCCCAGCCAACTAGCACCTGCTTGCAATGCTGTTTGACTGACTGCAACAGCACCATGCCCGTAAGCATCCGCTTTCACAACGGCCATCAGTTCTGTATCGGGAGATAAGAGTTTTTTAAGCTGTTTTACATTGTGAGTTAAAGCTGCTAAATCGATTTCTACCCAAGCCCGCTGGCAAAGTCCCCCGTTATCGTCCCACAGCAAAGTCTGGCGGGATTCTTTTGTCGTTGATTCTGCGGTTGTTTGTTCCCCACTCCACATTGTCGATCGCTCCTACTTGCTTACACCATTAAAAACTGCTCTAAAAACTGCTAGGATATTTTACCCTAAGTTTGATTATAATCAGATTTTTCCTTTAATCAATGTTATACAACTTTAAAAAAAGAATGCAACGGTCAGCAAGCTGCAAACCCATATTGCATCAGTCATTCGCCATCTAAAATCTAAAATCTAAAATCTAAAATGGTATTAACTGGTGTATCATAGCACCAAAAATACCCGGTAAAAACTATGGACGGACTGGCCTACCTACATTTAGCTGAAACTTGGGAAACGGCTGCGAGTCAAACTCGATCGACAAACTCAAAAATGCACCGGAATTTAGCCTCTGCTCCTTTACTTTTCTTTACGATCGCTCTCACAATTTTCAATTTAGTCAATCCCGCACTCGCCATCAAAAAAGGTGATTCAGGCCCGGAAGTTGCCAATCTCCAGCAAACTCTGCAAGCAGCAGGATATTTTCGCGGTAAGGCTACAGGATTTTACGGTTCTCTCACCCAGGCTGCTGTGAAAAAGTTTCAAGCAGAGAACAACCTGAAAGTTGACGGAATTGTCGGCCCTAAAACCTTGTCAGCGCTGAAAGGCAAGCCGGAAGAGGCGAGTAGTGAAGCTGCGGAAAAAATAGCGCCAAATGTCGATCGATCTTCGCCATCTCCTACCGCCACAGAAAACCCAAACGAACTCGAAGATACAACTAAAACTCAGCCCCAAGAACCTCTATTTCAAGAACCTTCTTTGCCACCATTTAAAACAGAAAATTCCGAGGAGCAAGAAACTGGATCGCAACCCCAAAGGCTAGTAAATCCTCCCGACAACACTCAAGGAAAAATGACCTTGAAAAAAACAATTTACGGCAACATCTCGCCCAAATCAATAGTTTATTCGGGAGATGGCTTGTTTTTTGCTCAAAACATGATGTACCGCCACACAATCACAGTTTACGACAGGAACTTTAATTTAGTCAAGACTATTCCCGATACAGTAAACTTGTCGAAGTTCGGCTTTTCTAGATTCAAAGGCAATTATAAAGGCTCTCCCGTAGAAGCTGCTTTTTCAACCGATGGCAAATATGCCTACGTCTCCAACTACAAAATGTACGGTTCGGGGTTTAGCAATCCGGGAACCGACAGGTGCTCTCCAGCAGCAAAACACGACCAAAGTTTTCTGTACCGCATCAATACCCAAACTTTGAAAATAGAAAAGGTAATTCCTGTAGGTGCAGTGCCGAAATTCAATGCTGTTTCGCCTGACAATCGCTTCGCCCTCGCGAGCAATTGGTGCAGTTGGGATTTGAGCGTAGTTGATATCAATAAAAATATCGAAATCGAGCGCGTGAAACTGGGTGCATATCCTCGGGGTATTGTTGTCACTCCCGACTCAAAAAATGCCTATGTTGCCATCATGGGTTCTTCCAATATTGCGAAAGTTAATCTCATAGACTTTTCGGTAGAATGGCTGAGAAATATTGGCAATGCGCCGCGTCATTTGACGATCGATCCCAACGGAAAGTATCTTTATGCCACTTTGAATGGTGAAGGAAATGTGGCAAAAATTGACCTAAAAACTGGTAAAGTGGTGGACAAAGTTTCGACAGGAAAAGCACCTCGCAGCATGACGATTTCCGATCAGGGAAAACTGCTTTATGTGGTCAACTATTTCTCGAATACTGTTAGCAAAGTTAGGACGAGCGATATGAAAGTGCTGCAAACAGTGAAGGTTAATTCAAGCCCGATCGGGATTACTTACGATCCGGAAACTAATCAGGTTTGGGTAGCTTGCTATTCGGGCAGTATTATGGTGTTTCAAGATTAATTTAGCAGCTTCGTAGTTAGAGCTTCAGTCCTGACTACAAACAAGAGCGATTAAATGTTATTGTGGGGCGTTGCTCTGAGCAACGCCCCTAATATATTACTTGGACAACTTTACAGGCTTCACCACATACTCAGAAGACTTAGCAGGTACTTGGCCTTTTTTGGCCATAGCTTGGTAAATCATGGCTGCTACTTCAGCGCGAGTTGCTGTTCTATTAGGCTGCAAAAGTGCGCGCTTCGGGTGATTGACAACAATGCCAGCTTCCGTGGCTGCTGCTACTTTGTTAACTGCCCATTTCGGCACTTTTTTCCTGTCTGTATAAATCTGTAAAGTTTTGCTTGCTTTCGCTGACTGTTTCAGGTTTAAACCGCTCGCTAAAGCTGTGATGACTTCCACACGGGGAATATTTTTGTCGGGACGGAACTCATTGTTTGGGTATCCTTTAAGATATCCAGCTTCGACGGTGTGGTCGATCGCGGGAGCGACAGGACTCTTGTCTTTTACGTCTTTAAAATCAATTGGTTTTCGGATCGGTTCTTTGTCGTCGGACATTCGCTGAATCAAGCGCGCTAGTTCGGCTCGCGTCATCGGTTCGTCGGGACGAAATTTGTTGTCGGTGGAATCAGCAAAGATTTTGCGATCGACTAAAGCTACAATGAACGGACGCGCCCAATATTTGTCTGGAACATCGGAGAATCTAACGAGCCCAACTTTGGGTTTATCAGCTTTCGGTTTGGTAATTGCTGGATTGGGAGTCGATCGCGCAATTGGCTTGGGAGGAACAACGATTACACCCACCGGAGGAGTTGCCGGTAAAATCCGCCCTAAAGGTGCAACAGGTGCGACATCCGGTTTTGACGGAACGGGGGTTGCAGCGGGCGATCGCAAATCCGAATTTGGCGATTCTGGCGTTAATATTCCCGGAGTCGCGGGCGTAACCGCAGGCTGAGAGAAAACGGCTGGAAATTGCCAATTTCTGGCATTCAATCGATCGGGATTTTTACCTGTTACCCAAAATAAAATTGCTCCCATCGTGCCGAAGGCAACCAAGATAGCAATCAATTCATCCAATCCTAGAGGGTTTCTTTCCCCTGACGGGGGTTGTGAAGAAGACATATTGTCACCTACATACTAATGTAGAAATTAAATCACATATTTTTTGGGTCTGGTAGTGACTGAAATAAATAAATCAACTATTCCAAAGTTCTCACTGTCAATACTTGCGGCGGCGTGGAATCGGGAGGATAAATAAAATCAACTTTTACCGATCGCGTTTCTGTCGCAGCTAACCTCAACTTTACCATCGGTTCCACAACTTGACCGAAACGGTGCCACAAATGCACGTAGCGAGTTACATCGTAACCTCCATCATCTTGGTAGCGCAGCCGCACAGTACCTCGAAAATAGGGAAAATCTAGGGGAGGTTGGCGAAATCGCAATCCATTTTTTGAGAGTCGATCTTCTTTTAAAGGCGTTTCCAAACTCACCGCTACCGTTTGCGGTTTTTGGGCAGTGTTATGCAGCGGCAAAATCAGATTGTAGTGTACGCCGTAATTGCCGTGGGCTTCGTAAGCAGTGTCGGGATAGCGCGCCAGCATTTTTCCGGCTTGCACTTGTTGGGTTCCCAAAGTGCCCCCGCGCAACGTAGAGATCGCATAGGATATCGCTTTTCCAGTCTGGGGAATTGCCAGATTTTTAGCATCGCGATCGACTAATTCCGCTTCCCATCCCGAACCTGCCTGTACCCCCGCCACGCGGCCGTAAATCAGGCTTCCCGAAGTCGCGTCGGGGGGAGTCGGGGTTTTGTCGCGGGGGCCTGCCAAACCGCCATTATTCAGCAATTGCTGCCATTCTTCCAGAGTTGGCGCGCGCTCGCCCCCATCAGCATTTTGAGGTGCATACATTGCCAAAGTAGCGGCTTGACACTCCCCGACCTAAAGGTGCAGGGATTCTTAATTCAGCGACTAACCTTTAAGTGTTGCGTCATGAAAGGCAATACTCCGACTTTTCAACCGTAGAATCCTACCAATTAACGAGCCTGAGCAAGCAGCCACCCCAGCGGGTCTGTCTCCAAAAGCGTACTAGAATACTTATCTAGAGTTTGGGTATGCCCTACCCTACTTAACAATCCTACAAATAGTTTGTTTTGACTGGTTTAAGGCTTACTGAATTCAGCCTCTAGCTGTTTAAAGAGTTTTCGCTGCTCTGCGTCCCCCGGTTTATGCCTAAAAGTGTGTCTCATGTCCTGTTTCACGAGGGCATTGCGAATTTGACCTTGACTTTTATACTATAGCGGTTCTCAAGCGTGGTGAGGTATGCCCTATGCCCACGGAGGCCTATGCCCTATGCACGTCGGGTACCTCATGTTACTGAGAAAGGCTATATACCCCAGATATCGGAACTTACGGGACTTTTTTAAAAAAGTTTTAAGAAATTAAAGCTGTCCTAGAAGGACAGGGTTTTAAACCCAAATTTTTGATAAACCTTGCCGCTACTTTTGAGCCGCACAAAGGTAGAACGACCATTTATCGGCTTTTCCAGACCCCGCACGGGAATAGGGCGATTCATCAACAATGCGGTTTCTCCCGGTGCAATGAGCAGTTTTGCGGGAAAATCCGGCTGCCGCATTCCCCGCAAAACGTTATCGACAGCGCGAATCCCAGGGCCGGAATATACTTCGCCGTTGGGACTCTCACTTAGTGCTGGTTTTTGTTTGAACGGTGCGTCTGGTTCCATCAGGTAACTGGCTGCCTGTAACACTTCCACCGTCACGGGTTCGGATCTGGGATTGTAGAGCAAAGCTGCGATATACAAAGTGCGTAGATTTGCGGGAGTGTGAGAAAAGTGGTGAGCAAACAGGTTAAATTGCCCTTGAAAGGCGAAGTTAAGGTGAGCTGCGGGGACTTTTTTGCCGTCTGGGGGAAAGGTTGAGAGCAAAATGCCTTCTTTTTTGACAAGCGAATTTCAAAGGTGGTACCCGCCACGTGATTTATCCGTGGAATCAATCCCAAATCGAAAATCGAAAATCCTCAAGAAAGAGCATTTATCTCGCGCAAGTCAATCTAAAATCTAAAATCTAAAATCTAAAATCGATTGACCCATTCGGGACTGTTGCTGTTGAAGAGGGGGATATTGTCGAGTTTTCCGGGGAGCGATCGCACTTCGGCATCTAGTACAATTTCCTCTGGTGCTGGTTTTCCGGGAATAGATTGTACGGGTTTTTTGACGTACAACAATCCGCCGACTGCACAAAGGACGATCGTAGAAATGCCAGCAATTCGAGAAAAGAGATTTGGCTTCTGAATCATGAAAGTTAACTGTCAGCCCAATCTCTGTACATCTTCCACCGACAGCGACAGCGCCTGAGCCACTTGCTCTACAGTTAAACCCATTGCCAACAGTTGGGGAATAGCATCCCGTTGGGTTTGTTCTGCGCGATCGGCCCTTTGGCGTTCCTGTTCGGTATGGAGGCGTTCGAGTCTAGCTTGTTCGCTACCAGTTAACAACAAATTCCCCTGATTATCCCACCAACGCAACCATCGCTGATGCTGATTTTGATAGCTACCTTCCCACACACCTAACTCTACTCCCATCATGTCGATCGGATAATGTCCGCGATCGTTCGGTTGCAAACGGCGATAACGAGTATTCACCCAGTTATAGACTTCCAATTCGCTCGTTTTAATGATGTATATCGCATAGTAAGGAATGTGAATAATCTGCTCGTATACCCAAAACTTTCCGGGTTTCTGGTTGACACCTTCTGGTAAGCGAGATAAGGGAGTATTGTTTCGTTCTTCAGAGCCATTACCACTAGCAAATTCGATCGCAATCAATGGCACAATATACTCGCGCCAAATCACGTAAGAGCGGCGAATTTCCCCATCTATTAGGGGCGGAACGTTGGGAACGTAGAACCAGTCAGGTGCTTCGGCTCCCTTTTCTGGAGGGTCGGTTTCGCGCCAGTAAATGCCACAATCTTGCCCTATAGCATATTGTCCGTCGGGGTGAAGGGTTTGCAGTGTAGTTTCCAGGGAGTCGGTGAGTAGGATACTCTGGGGATGTTCTTGGAAGTTTTTCACAAACGTGCCGTCGGAGTCAGGTAGTTGGGTGTGATCGGGAAAGGCGGGGGGTAAGGTTGTGGGGTTGAGGCTTTGGGTCATGTCAGCTATCCGATGGTGAAAGGACAGATGCTCTATTTAAGTATAGCCATTGTATATCGAAGGGCTTTAAACTGTTTAATAGGCTCTCTGTCTATCGTTTAACTACAGGTGTGACCATGCCCTTAATTGCCAAAATCGCAAGCACTAACGAACGAGTAGACATTACAAAATTGAAAAATCCTCGTGCTGAACTGAAAGCAGGTGACTTAGTATGTCAGCTTTGTGGTAGTCCGATGATTATTAAGCAAGGGATGATCAAAAAACCTCATTTTGCCCACAAAGCAGAATGCACAAGCGATTACCAAAGCCATCCAGAAAGTCCTGAACATCTTGCAGGGAAAGAGTTGATAGCAAAAACTCTCAAGGCAGAACTGCCAGAGTACAGCCTTGCCCAAATAGAATATGAGTTTCCTATTCCTGAAGTAAGGCGGATTGCTGATGTTGTAGCAAAGTTTCCTAACGGGTGGATAGTCGCTCACGAGTGCCAACTAGCTTCAATAACAGTTGAAGAACTTGAAAAACGAACAGAGGATTACTTATATGCAGGAGTTGACGTTATTTGGTGGCTTGGCAAAGCTGCAAATACCAAGTCCAATCTCGATTGGTCTCACTCAAAGTTTGGATTTGCCCTCGTACTCAATTACGAGCAATTGTCCGCCCACGCTCAAGGAAGTCAAGATTAAACTCGAATGGATTTACTATAGATTCCGTGAAGGTTATTGGTACGATAATCTAAACAAGGAAACCTCTGACAAGATGCCTAATATATATAGGTCTCAATTAGAAATTTCAGAACGTTTAAGGGAGGAACAACCTACTGCAAAAATTATTGAGACACTATATATTTTTCGCTGCCTTTACATTAAAAATAATGAATGGCAGAGATTTGACCAAACTATCGATCGGTATGAATTTTCTATCTTAGATAAGTTGATAGAGTCTTGTTTTGCTCGTTTTGGAAGCTCTGTCAAGAAGTTTGAACTGGGTATTCAATATTATTATGAATTTGATTGTGGTTTGGCTTCTGGTAAATCTCCTTGGCTGCACTACACTACGGATTTGATGCTTAAGCGATGTTTAGAGATTTGGCCAAAAATTAAACCCGATCAAATTAAGCGAGGGTTAGCGCTGCAAAAGCGCGGTGAACCGTCCGTAAATGGTCATATTGGATCGCTCAATGCGAAGAAAGCTATAAAAAAAGAGGGGTATGGGGCTGATGAAAGGTGGGTTGTGGTAAATCCAGAAGCACTGAAACCCTGGCGTGGTGAACTTCTATCTAAAAGTGGTATAGAGGCTGCAAGAAGAAGGGCGCATGAGTGGCAGTTGAAACGTACAGGCACATCTCATAAATAATAGCGATATCTCTTACTTTGCATCCTTTGCGGTTGAAATTCTTCAAATAGATCGTCCGATTTTATCATCAGGAATTGAGGGCAAATGATTTACAGCCTTGGCCTAAATTGCTGACGATAAATCCAGAGTGGAATTCTCGAATTCGCAATGATTTAAGGCCAGGATACATTTTGCCTGAGTTTGAAACATGATATTCTTAACGCCTTCTGCCGCCAAAAGAGCGACTCCGACTCGGTTGACGAGAATTCCTCCCACTACCAAAACTTGGCTGCCGCTTGTTTTGATTTTGACGCGGCTGCCGCGATCGCCTCAAAGTGCTGCCACCGTAACCCGAACCGGTCGATCGATTGCCATTTGGACGTACTGAGGGTCTTACTGGCTGGTTGTATGTGGGCGATCGCAAGCGGCCTGTCGTCCTTAAAACTTGACGGTTTCTCACAACCGGAGGCGGAGTTCGATACCGAGTTTGATACTGCTGAACAGCTTGGTTGTAAGTATTTCCATACCCGCCATATCCTGTCATAATTCCCGGCTGATAGACTGGCGGCATATAATATTGCGGTCTAAATAACAAACTGCCGATCGCCTGACCGGCTATAGCCCCAGCAAACGGTGCCCAGAAGCCAGATTGCTGCCGCACTACTACGGTTTGTGGCTGACCTGTTTGAGGATTAGGAACTGTTTCGGTAACGTTGTGAACGTACTCAATTTTAAAATCTTCTGTCAAATGCAAAACCGCTTGATTGTTATCCACATTTAGATAACTTTTCTTGCCTGCCGATATTTCTTCATTTGTTAAGCGAGCCATTTGCAAATCCCTAGTGCGGTAAACTGGGGGACTGCCGGGGGGAGTATTCAGCAACATCAAACTGTATTCGCCATCAGCATCGTCGTAAGTAGCTTGCTGTACAGGATATTGACCTTGACTCAAGTTATTATTTGGTGCAGGACGCACTGTGTTAATATTCGGATTTCCCGCAGGATTTGTAGAAGTTTGTGTGCGAGGTGAACCGCAGCCTGTTGCGGTCCATAAAAAAGTTAAAGCCATTAAATAAATTGTCAGTTTTCGCAGCATCATAAATAGTAATTGGGAATTGGGAATTGGGAATTGGGCATCGGGCATCGGGCATCGCGCATTGGTAGCAAATAACCCTTCGACTCCGCTCTGGGCACCGCAAATAACTAATAACTAATAACTAATAACTAATTACTCCTTCCTTAAAGGGGAATAAGTTCTGGGAAATTGACCAACACTTGGTCGTTGGTAAGTTCGTCTCCCAACTGTGCGGGAGAAAAGTGAACTTGCACAGCTCGGAGCCTTTCTTGGTAATGTAAATTAATCAGTGCTTTTAAACCGACTTTCAGCGCGCTGATGTCAGCAAGGTCAGTTTCTAGGGCAGGAACTTCGCCTTCATAAGCAACTGTGAGCATCACCACCACATTTCTAGTTACGGGCAAAGACAAGGGGGAATTTTTATCGTAAACAGATGTACTGTATTGAGGCTCGCTGAGATAGCGATCGGCTGAATCAATGAAAAGTTCATCCACATAATCGCCCGCTTCGCCTTCATTCCAAAAAACATCGCCTTCATTGGCGGCTGATTGCCAGTAGTTGTCGTACTGCAACAGGTGATTGCAAATTTCTACCATACCTTCTCCTAAAACTGCTATGTCGCCATCGGCATCAATTGCTTGTCTGGCGGTGCGGTTGAGAACTCCTAACAGCGGTGCAACATCTTCGCCTGTTAGGTGAACGAACACGCGGCAAACTGCCAATCTAGTTTGACCTGTAAATTGATTGAATCGATCGCGCCAAGCATTCATAATAACCTAGAGTTGTAATCTGTAGGGCTATATTTCCAACCATAGCAGGGGATTTGAACTCTTGCCGTCTACCCTCAGATTGATCTGAAGAGTATTTTTAGCGATCGCCTCGGCCGCCTACTGTCTCGCTTTGACTCATCTAATTTTATAGCAGTTTTCAATCGGATCAAATACAGTTCAAATACAGTAGGAAAACCGCACAGCCTTGTCCTGACGGAGAGCGGCGACTTTTAATAATTGGTATGAGATTGATGATGGTAGCAAGAGTTTTTTTAATTGATATTAATTCAGCGCTCGTTTGCTTAGCCGGAATATGATATTGTGTGCGCTCGATTCATCTGTCTATTGTTTGCAGTGCTTCGCGATCGCAATGACCAGAAATTGTATGGTAGATAATTTCAAATCAAAAAACCTCCAATCTTGCAAGATTGGAGGTGCGCTAAGCGAATACTTTGGTTTGAGATAACTATTTGAGGCTCGCGCTTTGGACTTGTTCGATCGCAATTTCAGAACTCAACTCAGCAACTGGCGAAACCGGCAAATCCAGCTCGCCGCCTGGAGCTTCTGGGTGTTCGCGAACGACTGCAACCGCATTTGCTGACTCAGCTACAGCACCCGCCGCCGCCAAATCGAGCAAGGCAGGAACTTCCATGTGTCCAGAAACACCTGCATCTGCGATCGGAGCGATCGGCTCTTCAAAAACTTCAAAATTATCGGTCATCGCAGCGCAAGCAGCAGAAGCGCGCTTGCCGGCACGGTAGCTCATGTAGGCCGCACCGCCACCCAAAACTCCAGCCAAACCTAGGAAACCGAGAGCTGCTGTTTTGTAGGATTTCCACGGATTAATGCGCTCCGAGCCGCCGGAACCTAGGAGGGTTGTCGCAGAACCAGATTTAGACGCGCCAGATTTGCTGTAGGAACAGGGGAAAGCAGATGCGGCGTCACCTATGGCGATGCTGCTTGCGATCGCGACGACGGAAGCAATGCCAGCTAACACTTGAAACTTCTTCATGATGCTTGGGAGATTGTAAAGGATAATTAAAAAATTAATGGTAACAGCTCTTTACAAATCTATCAACTCTGCGCGCCGCCCATATCGCGGATCGATCGCAAAAGTCAGCTATAGCCTCACGCAATTCAAATTTAAAATTGCCCGCTTAAAAATCTGCAATGCTTAATATGTAAGCGTTTGGACTAAGATAGGGGTAGAGTTTCCAGTCAGGTGATCCAAGAGTTCGATCGCGCCCACATTAGAAAATCTGAGGTGAGACAGTAGAAATTTTAATTACAGAGCGGCAAACACTTGGTGACAAACTACTTTTAAGGCTACTTTTGTAAAGGCTTAGTTATTGGAATAACTCTTATTTTTATGACAGACAACGCGAATCAAGGCATTGAGCGCTCCGCGCGCCGATTGTTGGTGACGGGCGGGGCTGGATTTATCGGCTCGAATTTTGTGCATCACTGGTGCAGCAGCTATCCGGGCGATCGAGTAGTCGTACTCGATGCTTTAACCTACGCCGGAAACCGACAAACCCTGGCAACTTTGGAAGGAGGCGAAAATTTTCGGTTTGTACAGGGGGATATTTGCGATCGTACCTTAGTCGATACCTTGCTCAAAGAAGAAAACATCACCACAGTCGCGCACTTTGCCGCAGAATCCCACGTTGACAGGTCAATTATCGGGCCCGCAGCCTTTGTTCAAACAAACGTTGTCGGAACCTTTACACTGTTAGAAGCCTTCCGCAAGCATTTTGAAGCAATTGATGAGGCATCTCTCAAAGCACAAATGCGCTTCCTCCACGTTTCTACCGACGAAGTTTACGGCAGTCTCGGCCCCGATGACCCAGCCTTCACAGAAACAACGGCCTACTCGCCCAACAGTCCCTACTCAGCCTCCAAAGCTGGCAGCGACCACCTCGCCCGCGCCTATTTCCACACCTACGGCGTCCCGACAATTATCACCAACTGTTCAAACAATTACGGCCCCTATCACTTCCCAGAAAAGCTCATTCCATTAATGTGCATCAATATGTTATTGGGCAAACCGCTGCCAGTATACGGCGACGGTCAAAACGTGCGAGATTGGCTCTACGTTCTCGACCACTGCCGCGCTTTAGATGCCGTTATTCACCGTGGTCAGCCTGGGGAAACCTACAATGTTGGCGGCAACAACGAGGTAAAAAATCTCGATTTAGTAAAAATGCTGTGTCAGCTAATGGACGAATTAGCTTCTGATTTACCCGCCCGTCCTTGCGAACAATTGATCGCATTTGTCAAAGACAGAGCCGGGCACGATCGGCGTTATGCTATTGATGCCACCAAAATTCAAACAGAGTTAGGTTGGACTCCCTCAGTAACAGTTGAAGAAGGTTTGCGACAGACTGTAGAATGGTACTTAGCCCATCGGGAGTGGTGGGAACCCCTGCTTTCGGAGGAATATCAAACTTACTACCGGAAAGTCTATTCTAACTAATCTACTCCTGGACGCACGGGCTACCACAAACCAGAACCCGTAAAAAACTGGTTTTCCCGCTCAAGAGTGCGTCCAGAAAGGTTTCTGTCTTGCCTTCAAGCTTTACATTTAAACTCCCGGCGCAGAAACCGGGTTAGAGAAAGGAAAATCTTTCGTTAAGTGCGATCGATCAGAGTTAAAAAACCTGTTTTCTTTGGTCTTTGCTCCTAACTTCAGAATTAATTGGGTGAAGGTACTTATCACACATATTTACTCTTGTCAATCTTTGTGAAGATTTAGTGAAAAATCATCCCAAACGCATAAATTTAAGTGTTTGTAGCTGATAATTTTAATAGAGTTACAGGATTAAGCATTTTAGAAGCTTTTAGTCAAAACAAAAAGCAGCAATGACCGAAATAAACTCGCTCAAGCACATCCAAGAACCTAAATACTGGCTGTTAGGCATCGCCTCCGGTTTGATTGCCATACACCTAACTCTGACTTCCAGAACAAACGACACTGACCTGTTCGGTACAATGTTACTGTTTTGGGGAGTCGTAGCATTTCTCATTTGGGAAAGGCACGAATCCTTAACTTTTGAAAGTGGCATTTTCGCCACCTTATTTGGGACATCGTTAATTGCTTTAATATTGCTCAAAAGTTCGTCGATATCTGGATACGACTTTTTTATCAGAGCAACGCCTTTTTTGTCGGCAATTAGTCTCGCATTGCTGGCTTCCGGCACAAAAGGACTGAAACAATATTGGCAGGAACTTCTAATTCTTGGCTATACAGCTATTCCTCCCGGATTGATCGGAGTATTCGTTGATGTCCCCCTATTAACCGCTAAATTTTCAGCTTTCCTCCTGCACTATGTAGGATTTGAAGTGGTGCAAAAAGGGGTTTTTCTAATCCTGGAAAAGGGAAGCGTGGAAGTGAATCACGGCTGTTCCGGGGTGAATGGGATGCTACAATTGTTAGGACTAGCTCTGGTTTTCTTACTGATGTTTCCTACCACTACGGGTCAGAAAATGGTATTGCCATTCGTGGCAATAATTACTGCATTTGTAGTGAATGCCGCCCGCGTTGGTCTCCTGGCAGTGCTGGTATCGCTATCTCAACCCGCAGCATTTAAATACTGGCACGAAGGAAATGGTTCGGTAATATTTTCGATGATTGCTGTATTTATTTTCGGGTTATTCTGCTGGTTTGCAATTTTGAAAGACCAACCCCCAAATAAGGAAGGACAGAATTGCTAATGGCTATTACCTCTTGGAAACCACTTAGGCTTTCCCTGTTGGCTGTTACTTTGGGAGGCGTTTTGTTGGTTGCCGGAAAATTGGTTTTCTATCCATCGGACGGCAAGAATGTGGCAACCCCGTTTGAGTTTCCCGAGTCGGTGCCTTTAGCCGATTGGAAACTAAACAAGAGCGTGCCTCTGGAAATTAGGGACAATTCAGGATTCAAAGCTGCCAGGAAATATGAATATCAAAAAAATAGCAGGTATCTAGAAATAGAGATGCGGTATGCGGTAAACACCATTGGAGATGTGGAAGGTATGATGAAGGGACATACTATTCTCAAGTCGTCTCCTGGTAAACTAGCATTAGTAAACACTCAAGGCGCGGGGTTTCACGCAATTTTGCAACAGCAAAATCGACTGTATTTGAGTTCGTGTATCAATCCTCGTGGCAGTGCTACAGTAACTTCCCAACAGTTTAGATATAATCGAAATACTCGCGATTGGCAGCCAAACCGTATTCTGTTTTGGTTGTTGGGTAGGGGAAATATTCAAGACCGGCGCTGTTTGTGGACTCAGATGTCTGTGCCTTTGGATAAAACAACTCCAGAAGATGCCCAAAAAATTCTAGAGAATGCTTGGGTTTCTTGGTATGAGTGGTGGCAGCCGCGATTCCCCGAACCTTGACTCGATTCAGTCGATTTTAGCTTTTAGCTTTTAGCTTTTAGATTTACTGCACAGGTGAATCTGGAAGCTTGAACAAGAGTCTAAAATTTTAGACTCTCCACGACTGTTGTCGGGGGATTGTATCCGTTCTTGAGCGGGGTCAAGAGAGATTTTTCTTAACAACAACTCTGATTATTTTATGAATGACTTACAAGGCGAACAAGGTTTTTCTATCTACAGACTGCGTTGGATTGGCTACGGTCTATTAATTTTGTCTGTATTAGATACGATCGCAACTCTTATACCAGCCAATTTTGGCAATCGCCTCTGGGAATTGCAAACCATTGGGGCTGTAGTGGAACGGGTGCCAGTTCCTTTACTGGCAATGGCGCTGATATTTTTTGGCGAAGGGTACGATCGCCGAGGTTTGGAAGACCTTTTTTTGAAGGTTTTGTCTTGGGTTTGTCTGCTGCTAGCCCTGGTTTTTCTGTTGATGCTACCTTTGGGAATTTTTGGCACTATCTACGTCAACAACCAAAACAACCAGCAAATTACTACTCAAGCAAATCAACAATTAGCTCAGTTGCAGCAGGTGGAAGAACGGCTGAATAAGGGTAGTCCTGAAGATTTAAGGAATTTGGCGGGGGAACTTACTCGTTTGGGGGTACAAGCGGATACGCAAAACCCACAGCAATTGAAAGAGCAAATTCTTTCGAGAATTACTCCGGCTAAGGAACGGTTACAGACGCAAAGTGCTGCGGTTCAGCAAAGTCAGCGCTTGGGGTTATTTAAAAATGCTGTTAAGTGGCTGCTGGGCGCGCTGATTTCTAGTGTTTTGTTTTTTACGCTGTGGCGCGGTACTGACTGGGCTCGCTAGTAGTTTTGAGTTTTGAGTTGCGAGTTTTGAGCTACTAAGGTGCGCCTAGCGCACCCGGAGAGTCTTGTTGAGGACTAAGATGCGCCCTGTACACGCAGCCCGCGTCTTGGTGGTTAAGAAGACCCTCAAACCCTGGAAATTTCGTTGGGGGCAGCGCTGGATCTTCTTCTTTTCAAAAGATATCGGTAATAAATCTTGTTTATTGCCGATAGCCAACACCGAGAATGAGGCAAATCCGTCGTTAGCGCAGCCCTCGAAGACGATCGCACCAAGACGCGGGCTGGCATTGTGCAATCCACAATCCCTAATCCACAATCCCTAATCCACAATCCCTAATCTAAAATCCACAATTTAAAATCCACAATTTAAAATCCACAATCCACAATCCACAATCCACAATCTAAAATCTAAAATCTAAAATCTAAAATCGATTGATGGTATTTTCTAGTTTGTCGGCAATGCCTTCAACCCAGTTTTCATCTTGTTTTGTGTAGCTGCGGGGCGCGTTAGCACCTAAGATTAAAACGCCTTGGATGCCGATCGGCTGACAGATGACTCCTTGAGTATTTTCTGGCAAATAGTCAAATTCAATTTTGCCGGGGTAAATATTAAGATTTACTAAATAAACTGGTTTATTTTTGTCGAGCACTCGCTGCAATATCGGCCCTGGTTTGACTTCGGGATTGATGCCTAAAATACCGCGCCGCAATAGAACTTTTCCCTGATACACAATTACGATCGACCTTGTGGCGGTATTTGTCAACAGCAAACGCGACGCCCAAGCTAATTCTATTTTCACAGCCTCCGGCAAATCCGGCGCAAATTCAAAACCTTCTTCGCCGATAAGTTTTACGGAATCGGGCGATCGCGCTTGCACCTGCTGCCACAGCAAACCTGTTAAAATCAGCAAAGCGCTGATAATTACTCCCAAAGCGTCCGATCGAGCTTGAGAATCTGTAATTTGCTCTGTCAGCAACCGGTTTACCATTAGCAGCGTACCTGCTAACCCTCCTGCAACTAAGGGCAATTGGCGCAAAACTTTATTGGGATCAGATTTAGTCATTAGTCATTAGTCATTAGTCATTAGTCATTAGTCATTAGTCATTGGTAATTGGTAGTTGGTAATTTAACTAATGCCAACTGCCAACTGCCAACTGCCAACTGCCAACTGACTTTATCCTACTTCTCCTATTTCGACAATTCGCTGGAAGAGATAGCCGGTGCCGCGGGCGGTGAGAATTAATTCGGGATTGCTGGGGTCGTCTTCCAACTTTGCCCTCAGCCGCGAGATGTGAACGTCCACTACGCGGGTGTCTACGTGGCGTTCTGGCGTGTATCCCCAGACTTCCTGCAAAATTTCCGATCGCGAAAAAGGCTCTCCAGAACGGCTGACAAGCAGTTCTAACAGGCTGAATTCCATGCCCGTGAGGCGAATTCGTTCGTCGCCTTTGTAAACTTGGCGCTTGTTGGTGTCAATCCTGATATTGGTGACGTGGATGACTCCAGAGCTGGGAATGCCCGATGCGCCGTTTTTGTCAACCCTCCGCAGTACCGAACGGATGCGGGCTTCGAGTTCTTTGGGAGAGAAAGGTTTGACGACGTAATCGTCGGCGCCCAATTCTAAACCGGTGATGCGATCGGCTACGTCTCCCAAAGCAGTTAGCATGATGATAGGCACGTCTGACTCTTTACGCAACTCCTGACAGACGCCGTAACCGTCTAGCTTCGGCATCATCACGTCCAAAACCACTAAGTCGGGTTCGGTGTTGCGAAATGTTTCGAGAGCTTCTTCGCCGTCAGCAGCGGTGACGACATCGTAGCCAATCATGGAAAGGCGAGTCTCCAGAATGCGACGGATACTGGCTTCGTCATCGACTACCAGAATTTTTTCTTTATGGTTTTCCAAGTTACCGAGCACTCCTTAAGTTACATTTCAGATAATGTTAATTTTTTGTACCCTATCATAGAAGACACAAATTGAATCATGGGCGGCGATCGGTCTGAAAGCTTGATAATTGCTTTAACTCAGACTTTTCTAAATGTTAGGGTGACTATTTATCATAAAACAATGCCTAAGCCTCGAATACAATATATTTGTCGGGAATGCGGCTATGATTCACCACAATATTTTGGCAGATGTCCTAGCTGTCAGAAGTGGGATTCTTTTGACGAGCAGTTAGAACAACCTACTGCTGCTGTGTCGCGAGTGGGTTTAACTGGGGTGACAACTAAGACAGTGGGCGGTTCGCCCCCTGATAAGTCGAAGGGTCAACCCAGGGTATCTTTCAGATTATCGCAGATTTCCGACCAAACTCAGTCTCGCTGGCCTTCTGGTTACGGGGAGCTCGATCGAGTTTTGGGAGGCGGGATTGTTCCGGGATCGCTGGTGTTGATTGGGGGGGAACCGGGAATCGGGAAATCGACGCTGCTGTTGCAGGTGGCGAATATGTTGGCCCGCAAGGATCGGATACTGTATGTCAGTGCGGAGGAGTCCGGCCAGCAGGTGAAGTTGCGATCGCAGCGTTTGGGCGTGGCTAATCCGGTTGATTTGTCAAGCAACGGCGGGCATAAATCTGGCAGTAACGGGGAAGCTAAAAGGGATTCCGAGGACAATTCAGCGGAGAATTTCTACTTGCTTCCAGAGACGGATTTAGAAGTTGTTTTGCGGGAGTTGGAAGCGCTGAAACCGAATGTGGCGGTGATTGACAGCATCCAAACTATTTATTTTGCTAGTTTAACATCGGCTCCGGGTTCGGTGGCTCAGGTGCGGGAATGTACATCTGCTTTGATGCAGGTTGCGAAAAGAGAAAATATTACTTTATTTATTGTCGGTCACGTTACGAAAGATGGAGCTTTGGCGGGGCCGAGGGTTTTGGAACATTTGGTAGATACTGTACTGTATTTTGAGGGCGATCGCTTTGCTTCTCATCGACTTTTGCGATCGATGAAAAACCGTTTTGGCGCGACTCACGAAATCGGTGTTTTTGAAATGGTAGCCAACGGTTTGCGAGAAGTAGATAACCCGTCGGAGTTGTTTTTAGGGAATAGAGATGAATTTTCTCCCGGTACTTCGACGACGGTTACTTGCGAAGGAACTCGACCGATTTTAGTGGAAATTCAGGCGTTAGTTAGCCCTGCAAGTTTCGGTTCGCCGCGCCGCACTACTACTGGTGTGGACAATGCTAGATTGCAGCAAATTTTAGCTGTTTTGGAGAAAAGGGTGGGGATTCCTTTATCTAAATTAGATGTGATTTTGGCGACGGTGGGCGGGTTGAAGGTGGACGAACCGGCCGCGGATTTGGCAGTTGCGATCGCCGTTGTGGCCAGTTTTCGCGATCGGGTGGTTGATGCACGCACTGTCTTGCTTGGGGAAGTGGGTTTGGGAGGACAGGTGCGGCCGGTTTCCCAATTAGAGTTGCGGCTGAGAGAAGCGGCGAAATTGGGTTTCAAAAGGGCGATTATTCCTAAGAATCAACCGGTGCCGGAGTTGGGGATGGAGATTATTCCGGTGGCTAAGGTAATCGATGCAATAATTGCGGCGATTCCGGCTACTCCCGCTCAGTTGCAGTCTGGTGATATGGAATTACAGTCTGTTGATTTGGAGGATGATTTGTCTAATTGAGATTATGTTAAAGTAGCAATAACTGGGTAAACACAAATCTAAAATTCACATGATGAAAGCCTACGAATTTCCCGCAAAAGTTACATCGGAAGGCAAAATTAACTTGACCGATGACATTTTAAAATACTTGGCAGTCAACCAAGATGTAAGAGTGATAATTCTGGTGAATGAACAAACAAACTCAGAAGCCGATGAAGTAGAGGAAAAAACAGATTGGCAGCGTCTTGCCGCCGAACAATTCTTTGCGGATTGCAGCGAAGAAGATGCAATTTACGCTGAGGATTGAGCAATGACTAATTATCAGTTTGGAGAATTAGTTATAGTCGCATTCTTATTTGCGGGTACAGCCGAAACTAAACACCGTCCTGGTTTGGTACTGTTGGACACAGGAGATGAAGATATGATTGTTGCCAAGATAACCAGTCAAATCCCTCATACAACCTTTGATGTCGAAATTCAGGAATGGCAAAAAGCAGGATTAAAGCGACCTTCAGCGGTTCGCTTACATAAACTGAACACATTACAAAAAAGTTTAGTTGAAAGGAGACTGGGAATATTAACCCCTGATGATTTGGTGCAAGTGCGAGATAGAGTCAAACAAATCTGGTCTTTCATTGGATGAAAATACAGGATCGCAAGCTTCATTAGTCACGGCAAATCTCAAATCTCAAATTTCCAACTGTATGCGGAGGCACGAATTATGTATCAAGTAGACATTATTGAGGCAAAAGAAAAGCTTCTGGAATTAATCGCAGCGGCGATGAGAGGGGAATAAGTGGCGATTACTCAAGATAACCAGCCTGTTGTAAAATTGGTAGGAATTCCCAAACAAGCTAAACCCAATCGGCAAGCAGGAAGTGCCAAAGGAATGGTTGGGATGTCCGATGATTTTGACGAACCGCTAGAAGAGTTTAAGGAGTATATGGAATGAGGTTGTTGTTGGACACTCATGCCTTTATTTTGATGCTTATGCGCGGCTGTGGTGAATTAAGTTAGTGCAAAAATAAAGAGGCAAAAAGGAGGTAATAGCAACGTGAGCGTTAGATTACATCCCCATGCTCAAG
Organism: Microcoleus sp. B7-D4; assembly: GCF_036705125.1. Lineage (NCBI taxonomy): Bacteria > Bacillati > Cyanobacteriota > Cyanophyceae > Oscillatoriales > Microcoleaceae > Microcoleus > Microcoleus sp. B7-D4. The sequence continues at coordinate 34,838 of NZ_JAUBTT010000056.1, read as the reverse complement.
CACGATTGATTGAGCGAGGTGCAACTGAGGCAGAAGTAATTGCTACTGTTGAAAGTGGCACAACTTTTCCGGCTCAATTTGGCAGAACCGGATTTAGGCGCAACTTTTCCTTCAATGCTGAGTGGCAGGGAAAAGTTTATGCTATGAAGAAAGTGGAGGCGATCGCAGCCCCAGAAAGCGAAGACTGGATAATTATCACTGTAATTGTCAAATTCTTTTGAGCAGGAGGTTCCCGTGAAACTGACTTACGATCCAAGATACAACGTAGCTTATATATACCTGAAAGAAAAAACCGCACAGGTAAACACTATCCAGGTTAGCGATCAAATGAATGTGGACATTGCCCCCGACGGTACTATTTATGGAATTGAATTACTCAATGCCAATCAACAATTAGGGGCAGATAGTCAAGGAAAACTGATTGTAGTCAACGAAGCTTTGGGAGATTACTCTGAGATTAAACTCGCACTATAACTGCCTTAATAAAATTAGGTTAATAGAGATTAAAACCTACCAGGAAACCCTACGAATTTTTAGCAAAAGTCACAGATGAAGGGAAAATAGAATTTATTTCCCGATCGCATCTTAAAACACTTTGCAGCTAACCAAGAAGTCAGAGTTATTGTTCGGGTAAAAGGATCAACTGACACAGAAGAAGATGAAGAAGAGGAAAACGCTGCTTGGCAGATCCTTGCTGCTGAGCAATTATTGGCTGGCTACAGCGAGGAAGATGCTATCTACGACAATATTTGAAATATGCCAAATTATCAATCAGGAGAAGTTCTCTTACTGGCACTACCTTTTGCCGATGTAACAACATCAAAACTCCGTCCTGTGCTGGTACTTTTGGATGCAGGAGATGAAGATATTGTTGTTGCACGAGTGACAAGTCAAACAAATAGGACTGTTTTTGATGTTGAGATTGTAGAATGGGAGCAGGCAGGTTTCTTGCGTTCGTCAGTGGTTCGGCTGCATAAGGTGAACACAATAGAAAAGCGTTTTATCAATCGTTGATTGGGAATTTTAACCGCTAGCGACTGGACGCAAGTTAGAGAAAGAATACAACAAATATGGTATTCTATTTTAGCAGGTTTAAAAAAATATTTACTTGCCAAATTTTTGAGGTGCGTTTTCACTAAAAAATGAAGAAATCAAAAAGACACAAAAATCAGTGGTCAAATGAACTAAACGACATCATTAGAGGTGCATCTGGCGGCTTTTTATTCGGAATTCCGCTGCTTTATACGATGGAGGTTTGGTGGATCGGTTCGCATACTGAACCAGCGGAAATGTCGATCGCGATCGCAACGACTTTTATCGTCGTTTTCTTGCTGACTCGCACTGAAGGTTTTCGCAAAACTAAGGACATCCGCTGGCTAGATGCTGCAATCGATACCGTAGAAGCGATCGCCATCGGCATTGTCTGCGCGGCTTTTGTCCTATTTTTGCTCAGGGAAATTACGCCGGAAACTCCGCTGCAAGAAACTTTGGGGAAAATCATATTTGAAGGCCTGCCGTTTGCCTTGGGAGTTGCCCTGGCAAGCGGTTTCTTGAGTGGCGATCGCTATCAAAGCTCAGACAGCGAAAAGGAACCTAGCATCAATCCAACTGTAGCAGATATCGGCGCTACTTTAATCGGCGCGATGATCATTGCTTTCAACATCGCCCCAACTGACGAAATTCCCATGCTAGCTGCAGGTATTTCGCCGCCTTGGCAATTAGCAATTATCGCCGCTTCGCTGCTAATTTCCTACGGTATTGTATTTGTAGCAGGCTTTACTTATCAAGCAAAACGGCAGCAGCAGCAAGGGATTTTTCAGCGTCCCCTCAGCGAAACTGTCATGGCCTATTTAGTGTCGCTGGCGGCTTCTGCATTTATGATGTTTTTCTTCCACAAACTCAGTTTTGACGACCCGTGGTCGATTTGGTTGAACTATACGTTAGTATTGGGATTGCCGGCGGCTGTTGGCGGCGCGGCGGGGAGGTTGGCGGTATGAGTGAAAGTAATAACAAAGAACAGCCGCAAGAAAGAACTTTTGCTGAATGGGCGACATTTGCGATCGCCTGCTTGATCCTTTTTACCCTCACCGGACTCGTAATCTACAACTGGGTGACTAAAAAGCAGGAACCTCCGATTATTTCTGTCACTCGGAACACACCAATTCGCGAAAATCAAGGGCAATTTTACGTACCGTTTACAGTGACAAACACGGGCGGTGAAACAGCCGAATCAGTGCAAATTATTGCCGAATTGCGCGTAAATGGCGAAGTTGTAGAATCCGGCGATCAACAAATAGATTTTTTGTCAACGGGCGAAACTCAAGAAGGAGCTTTTATTTTCAGTCGTAACCCCAGTCAAGGTGAGTTGATTGTGCGATCGAGCAGCTACACACTGCCTTAACAAAGTTTTCAAGTCTCGTGTCCGTTAAGTGTGACCCTAATAAAATCCTGTCGCTGGGTGGGGGCGGGTTTAAAAATACCTTGGTTATTAAGCAGAGATACGGGTGAACCCGCCCCTACAAAATTTACGTTTATTGACTCGGTATCACGTTAAATAAACATAATTACCGTAGGGGCGGGTTCACCCATGTCTCCAATCCGGCGAGAGATTCATTAAACCCGCCCCGGTCTCGATATTGAGCGTGCGATCGAGCTAACGCTTCACCAGATCGTGTTCCCACTTCCAAACACAGCTAGAAATCAAATTCGTGCAGATATGAGCCGTAATTGGCACTAACAAATTCCCAGTCGCTAAAACGCTGTAACCCAACAGCAATCCGACAGCCGTTGCCCAAACAGCATAAGGCCACTGATCCAGGGCTCCCAAGTGCAGAATGCCGAAACAAAAACTCGATAAAACTAAACTGGTAACATTCAATCCCAAAGCAGACAGCATCACGCCTCGAAATAGCAATTCTTCGCTAAGTCCCGGCAGCAGTCCCAGCCAAATCAAATCCGGCCAAAACAAAGGTTTGAGCACTACTTCCAAGTAAACATCAGCACTCCGGCGATAACCCGGCCAGAGGTGATAAACGATCGCACTACCGCCTGTAATTGCCAGTCCGAGCGCACATCCTTGGAGCAAATCGATTCCTATCAATTTGACTGGCAAAAGCGATACCGATGCAAATAGCAACCACAATTTAGCTACCGCCAGCAACATAATTGCTGTCACGCCCATTGCTACTAAAACTTGGGTGCGCGTCAAGGGTTCAATTTCAGGATTTCCGGGAAGTTTTTCTGCCACTTAATCACTTTTAGATTTGAGGTTTGAGATTTGAGATTTGTTGGGTTTATACCAATTTTTTATGAGGCCCCGTAGAATCCGATCCCCCCTAGCCAAGGGCGGGCACGGGGAGTAGGGGTCGCACCGCCCCTACTAAGGGGGGGACAAGAGCCGGATCAAAGTCAACCCCTACTCCCCAACAATCAGGGGGATTTAGGGGGATCGAGATATGTGCAACTTCACATTAAATTGGTATTAGTCAGATAAACAACGCAGGGAGGAGATGTCTGCACCCAAGGAAGCTGGACTGATGCCCGATCGCAAAGCGACCAAAACTCCGATCGCCTCTAAATATGAGTTTACCTGCAAAGCTTTGATTCCGAGTTTTTCTGGAGTCGCCTGCATCTGGGTTTTGTTGTCGCCGACAGCGATGATTTGTACGGACGATCGCCCACTCAAACTCAGAATAGCACTGCCGCCGCAGGCTGTGGCGGGTATCACCACCGCATCGACTCGATCGGCCCACAAACCCTGAGACTCGAAATCTCGCCTGTTTGCGAAGTTCTCTCTTGTGGGGAGTAGGGGTTGGGCATCTTGCCCGCCCAATACCTGCGGGTGGGCATCTTGCCCGCCCAATAGCTGGGACAGGCAAGATGCCTGTCCCACAGTAGGAGTGACAAATTGGGGAGCTTTGCTGAGGCCGGCAAGGACGCAAGGTAGGAAAGTATAGCCGATTTCCTCAGCAGCCGATCGCGGCGACAGGTGCGGATCGAGGGGAAGCGGAGACAACGCGGGGGCGTGGGCGCAAGGGATTTTAAACGTTTTGACGACGAGGTGGCTGATGACAGCTTCCGCGCCGGCGAGGGGGTCAACTCCTTTGCCGCGGCGGTAGTTTTCGAGGGCGAGGCTGCCTTCATCGTCGGGAAATCTGGCCACAACTGCGATCGCCTCTACTCTTGCTTGTGTGATTAATTTTTCTGCAGCGCGCAATAAACTGTCGGGATTGCCGATCGTCCCCCAGGATGCCCCTGATTCAGAAATACGCAATTCTACTTGCAGAGGGCGATCGGTTAAAACACAATCAGTTATATTCAAACCCAATGTAGCTCTCGCTGCATCAGCCGCTTGCAAGTGCCGCAACTGCAAGTCTGGTTCAATGCCGGCATCGAGGATTAAGCCGATGCGATTTTGATGTACCGGTTGCAGACCCCAGCATCCGGCAGCAAATTTGTCAAGGGCGTAACCTTCAACGTAGAGAGCGTTAGGTATCGGCCAATAAAGTTGAGCGCCGTTGAGGACGTTGGGGTGAGTGATCAAGGTGTCTGAAATTTGGGCGATCGCCCTAGCCACGGGGAGCGCATCTCCTGCAAACCCACCAATCGAGGCTCCAACGCCTGTGGGGACTATCAAAACCACTGTTAAAGGGCGGGGGTTCACGGTGTTGCGGGGGATGCTTCCACGAGCACGTAGCCTTCTACCACAGCCTTTTGCCGATCGACATCCACGTCTGTGACTGCCCACCGCAGGGGTTCGCCGTGCTTTTGCAGTTCAATTTCAATCGCCGAGTGCAATTCTTCGGCGGTATCGTGGAGGTCAACTTCTGCGGAAATGAAATGGGTAGTCATCGGGCGATCCATAGTGATTTTACTGTGATCGGTACTTAGCTCAATTTTAGCTTAGCCCTAGGATTTACCGAATTGGCGATCGTACACAATGTCTTCTTTTTCGGTTTCTATCTTCAAGTTCGATCGGGGATAAGCAACACACAGCAACACATAACCTTCTGCTTGAAGTTCGGGACTAACGCCCATGCCATCAACTTGATCGACTTGACCCTCAATAATTTTAGCAGCGCAAGTAGTACAAACCCCCGCATTGCAAGAACTCGGCAACTCAATGCCGGCGGCGTTGGCGGCGCGGAGAATTTGTTTATCTTCGGGTACTTCTACGGTATAGGTAGAGCCTTGGTGGATCAATTCAACAGTGTAAGTCTTAGACATATTTCAATTATTGGTTTTAATTCCCCAATTGGAATTTACGCTAGATTTGGAAACAAAGCAATCAGTATTTTACCGCTGTTTGTGCTTTTGTGCAATTTTACAACTGCATTTTTTATTGATAATTTTTTTTATTAAATGGCTGGGCGAGCGAGTGGCATTTTGTCAATGACTTTTTCACAAATTATAACGATCGTCACGGGCGAACTCTGCCAGAAAGCACTTATACCTAACTAATTTTTGCCTTCAAGCCAACAACTCGTCAACAGCAACACTAAAACCCGCCAGCACTAACTGAGTGCTGACGGTAGAACCCTGGTTAAAGGTTAACTTTTGAGTTTTAGTCACGATCAATATCCAGCGACTTTCTGGAAAAACTATCCAAACTTCCAGACAACCCGAATCTAAATACTCTTGTGCTTTAAGAAAAATCTCTTCCGCACTATCAGTAGGAGAAACTATTTCAGCAATTAACGGCGGACTTTGAGGCAAAGTAGGAACATCGCCAAATTGAGCAACAAGTTCAGGAGTCAGATAAGCTACATCAGGACGGCGCACTCGCCTGTCAGTACGACAAGGAACTTCGACATAAACTTCGCCTCCTTGTCCGCTAGAATCTTTGTAATTTCCCCAATAACGATCTAGTCTAGATTGGATGAGACTGTGTTTTACTGTCATGCCATTTTTCTCCGCGATTTGCCCGTCCACCCATTCCATATCGTCGGGGGGATTAGCCATAAAGTCTTCTAGAGAAATATTTTCTGATAAAACGGCAGCCATTGCCATAGCCATTTACTCTCTTTTGCAGAATTCACTCATATTGTAGCAATCAATTGGTAATTGGGAATTGGTAATTGGTAATTGGTAATTGGGAATTGGGAATTGGAACTGAGATATTGCACCATTTTCAGCAACAGGCAAGATGCCTGTTCCACAAGAAAATCAATATCTTTGTGGAAGAACAGGCATCTTGCCTGTTCATAAAAGGCTTATTGAGAATGGTGAAATATCTCAGTTGGAGTAAAAAAATAACCTATGCCCTATGCCCCAGCCCTATGCCCCATGCCCCATGCCCAATTTACTCAATATTAATTTGATTGGGAGGTTTAGGTTGATTCGGTTGCTCATCCTTCAAAGTTTTACGCCCAGAACTAGCATACTCCTTGTACATTTCCACAAACATCTTGGTTAACTGTTGCAAAGAAAGTTGTTCGCCATTAACTTGAGCTTTCATGTAAGCTTTAAGCACTTCAATGTAAGCCAAACCGAGGGCAAGGGTGAGAGTTGCTGCCGTTGCACCGGAGATAGCACCGCCGACAACTGTACCCGCACCAGGAATCATTTTAATCAAATTAGTAACAATACTTCTGCCGATAGCAGTAACCCCGCCAGCGCCGCTAATAGCAGACAGCATCGCCGAAATAAACCCCTTATCAAAGGGCATTCCAAAAATTACAGTAATATTAGCAATCATTGCTGTTTGCATCGTCATCAAAATCGGCGCATCAGCAAACGGTACAGGAGTCGCGCCGACAATTGCAGAACCTGCCACATAAGCACTGAGATACTTAAATGCCATATCGGATTTGAGCGCAATATTAGCAATTTGTTCTTTTACAAAAGCTTTTTTAGCTACTTCGGGCAGCAGTTGAAAAGTTGCATCTACCAACTTATCTAAACCGTGAGATTTTACTGTATAATCCTCATCTATTTCTTCCGGTTCAGCCATGACGGGGATAATTTGACTGACGGGCAAATTCATGTGTTCGAGTTGCTTGAAAAATTCCCCCGGCTTTTTAGATGTCGTCTGAGTCAGCACTAAAAGAACTGGTACGTCTTTGACTTCCATTTCTTTTAGCCAGCTTTCCTCCACAGATTCTATTCTATTGGCGCTGTGATTGATGCAGTACCAGATGACGTGAATGTGTTCTTTTGGGTGCAGGAGTCTTTGGTCTTCAATCAGTTTAGCAACGTTTAATTGAATAACTTTAACTTGTTCGGCGTTGAGTTCGAGTCCGGGAGTATCGTAGACTGTAATTGGGCAATTCGGTTTTGTATATTGGCGGATGCCTTGAGTTATGGGGCGGCCGACTCCGGTTTCTGCTAAGCGTTGGCGAAAAACGGAATTTATCAGGGTACTTTTGCCGACACCGGTTTTGCCGATAACTAAAACATTGCACTGTCCCACTTGGTTTTCTGCGTCTTTGAAGGCGTAGTAACTTCTATTTAAAAGCTCGTCTAAGGAAAAGTCGTCTGACATGGCGGTTTGCTCCGATAAGGGTGGGATATTCATTAAATACCACCGAATAGAATTCCGATGCTCTAAAAACGAAGTCCGCGAAGGCGGACTGAGGATTCTTAAACATATTGTAGCAATTTGATTTCAGAACTGGTGCAACGGGTAGAGGAGAGTTTTGTGTGGCGTGCTGCTAAATGAAAGGTTGTAGAATTTAGTTTAAGCTAGCAATAGATCGACATCGATGCTAAAACCGATCAGGATTTGTTGGGTGCTCGCGGTATCGCCGGATCTAAATGTCAATATTTGATTTTGAGTCATCACAAATACTAAATGACTTTCGGGAAAAACTAGCCAAACTTCCTGACAGCTAGATTCTAAATATTCCTGTGCTTTGAGAAAGACATCTTCAGCAATATCGGTGGGTGAAACTATTTCGGCAATTAAGGGAAAACTTTGGGGTAAAGTGGCAAGATTGCCAAATTGTGCAACTAATTCTGGTGTAAGATAAGCGACATCGGGGCGGCGAATTTGTCGGTTGGTACGGCAAGGAACCTCGACATAAGCCTCTCCACCTTGTCCGCTAGAATCTTTGTAATTTTTCCAAGCATCCCCCAGGCTTAACTGAATTTTACCCGTCTTTAGTGTCATGCCATTTTTCTCCACAAGTTTGCCGTCTACCAATTCCATGTTGTCGGGCGGCTCGGTGATGAACTCTTCTAAAGTAAAATTATCTTGTACAGCAGTAGCAGTGACCATAGTCATTTCCTCGTTTTTACAAATCGGTTTCAGAACTTGCCTGTATGATGTTCGATCAAACCTTCACCAATGGCGCAAACTCCTCTAACTTCACTTGTAAGTCATCCACCAGCATTAAACGATACCTTTCGGTAGTTTTCAACTTGTGGAGAACATAACTAGCAAACTCATCTCGCCACTTTTTTCTATCAAGTTCATTCGAGATTTTCAGCGCTCTGATTGATAGGTTGTAAGGGTATTCTTCAAAGTTGAGCTCTTTATCATTTTCAAAATCATGCTTTCCTACTGTAAGAGTGATTGTTGAGTTACGAAACTCATACCAGTGGTCAATGCCATCAGAAACCAGCTCTAATTTCAGAGCCAATATAAACTCTAATTCTTTGATTAAATGTTCGATGTCCTGTGGAAAGTCTACAAAAATATCTAGTGTGCGAGACATAAAAACCTCCTTTATTGAAACTCAGTAAAAGTGATGTCATAGATATCGCCACGGGCTGAAATGAGCCGAATTATACAGGAGTTACCTGCACTTTTAACATCTCCCAAGTTTCTCGTTCCATGTTCAAAATATTTCCCACTTCTTGCAATAGTTCATAAGCCTTTAAATCAATGGAAATTTCTTCTTCAAGGAGAATATCGCACAAAGTCTCTAACGCCAAATTCCACTCGCCAGCATTGATGTAAGATTGAAGGAATTCTATTTGAGCGCCCGAAAAAACTTCCTTAAGTTGGGCAAGGACTTCATTAAGTTTCTTTACCACAATTTTATAGTCAAACATGAGTCTATCTCCTTAATTATTACGGGTTGGGCGATATATTAGTCGGAAAAGCTGTGATGACACCTCTGCCATCTGGTTCTACAATTACCCTTATGTTAACACCATCTCTAGTTCCATCAATCTGCCATTTCACTGGATTTCCTGTCTTAGTGTATTTAGCACCCGCCTTTCCATTTTGCTGGAACCAGATAGAATTAGGGTCTTGAATCACCTCCGAAATATAATTCATTATCTGCTGGTCGCTCCAGCGCGCGGGAAATTCACTTTTACCAGAAATTCCTCTACCAGGGCCGTGACCGCCTCCTGTGGTGTCACTATCGAGAATGTGTGTCCGTTGCTGAGAGTTGATTTGAGATAGATTATTGACATCAACTCCACTGGGAATATTGCCTGAAGAATTATTGCTCATAGAAGGAGTTACTTAAACTTTAGCAAAGACTTAAGATAAGTATAAATTAATTCTTTTTTCCAAAGTATATGTTCATAATCAATGGTCATAGGATGGATGGTAACATTGACCCCGTTTTCTTGAGATTGAAGTCGATTTATTTGGTGCTGACATTTAGCATAAGTATCTCTAGGTACATAAAATTTGACTTCACCTCCTCCATTTTCCTGAAGATAGTTAACATATTTCTTGGCTGCTGCGTTAATGCCATTAATGGAACTAGGTTTATAGGCTTTTGCATCACAAATTAAACGGTGAGATGTTAGATAAAAATCTGGTTTACAGTAATCTTTGCCATTTTTAAAATTAAGTTTAGGTTTGATTTGTAAACTTGACAGGAGATTTTCTGTATCATCAGAGTCTAACAGCATTTTCAATAAGACTAATTCTCCTTGATCGCCTTGTAGTTGCGTATTCGGTTTTTTTTGATAATAGTCACTGGCGGGATTTTGGGTTAAATCAGTGAGTCTTTCTGTCGCGTTGGGATTTTCATACAACATCCAAGAATCACCCGGAAGGTTAGCGAGTTCGAGGGCTAACCATACAGGTACACCTGATTTAAGGGCCGTTGTCAAAAAAATCTCTGTTTGCGCCATCGCATCTTGAATAGAAGTATCATTAACAGCCGTATTAGCCAATTTAGTTGTTGGAGAACTGATTGAAGGTAAGAACGATTGTACTCCAATCATCTCCTGAATTAACTCTATTTGATTTTGAGTTAACTTCATGCGGCTCATTTCCTCACAGCAGATTTCCAGAATGTCAGAAATCTCTCGCTTTAGCTCATATATATCGCAATCCGGTAAATATTTAGCACGAGTTTGCACCTCAGCCAAGCTATCAAGAACTTGACTGAGCATTGACTGAAGCACATCGCACTCTTCGTTGATTCCCATTAGCCTCCTACAGTTTTCATGATGTCCTCCGCTTGTCCGGTGGCTACTTTTAACGTTTTAATTGCTTCATCACAAATTTCATAAATCTGCTGAACTTTAGCTCGTGCTTCAGCTATACTGGCCTCTGGTAGCTGCCCTGCTTGTGATTTAGCGTCATCTATTAGCTCAACCATTTGGTTCATTGTTTTTTGGAAGTCTTCTACTTGACCCACTAAATCGTCCATAACTTACCTCACTACACTTGTTATGTTATGTTAATACAAATTTTTTAGTTAAACAAGCTATCTTTAGCCCAGATATCTTTGGGGACGTGAGGAGTAGCAATTAGTTTGGGTTCTGCATCTAACCCTCGATAGATTGCCCTTCCTTTGGGATTAACGGGTAAACTAGCTGCGCGATCGTCATCTAGTAGTCTGGTGCTAATATTAGATTGGACGCGAAAAACAATGCGCTCGTCAAGATTATATAAGATTTGACTGGGAGTTACGTTCGTATCGGCAGGTTGTTGAGTGCAGTAGAAGATATTAATATCGGCAACGCGAGACTTCAAAACTAAGGTTTCTAAATCTCTATAGATATTACCTTTGATAGACCTTTCTGCGTTGACAATTGATGCTGCTTCATCAATGAACAATATAATTCTATGATCTTGGGTGTTACACTTAGCTCTCAATTGAGCTAAACTTTCAACATCTTGGGTAATCATCTCATTAAGCCGTTGCTTATATTTTTGGACAAGGCTATTCAGGAGAGAGGCAAAATCTTCAAATTCTGTTACGAGTTTAACATTTGAATAACGTCTGACGATACGATGATAATCTAAGCCTTCCTTAAAGTCAGCAATATAAATTTCTCGTTCAGCTTTGATTTTGTAACTGGCATACAAAAACTGATATATGATCGAATTGATAAAGTTAGTTTTGCCAGATTTTGGTACGCCAGCTACCAGCCGATGGGCAATATCTTCAAAATTAGAAAGACAAGGATCTCCACTTTCATCAACTCCGACTATATATGTATCTTCATTAATTAAATCACCATAATTTTTGATTACCTCCTCAATGGGTAAAATTTCTGGGAACATTTTTACTGTTTCTTCTAATGACATTTTATTGACTGGTGGAATACCAATGCGGAAAAACCCGCTAATTTCTTGAACTGTCGCCAGCCGATGCAATGGCTTTAAATCAACCATTCGAGATGGGGACGGAGTTGATGACAACTTCGCTAAACCTGAACCATCTGAAACAGCATTATATAGTTGCGGTAGATTGGGATTTTGGTCTGAGGTGATGCCACCTATCAGGGGTGGCTGACTTTGATGGTACAATGATGGTTTCTCGGGAAGACTGACAGAATTGCCAAATTTTCCTAAGCCTTTTTTTTCAGGCTGGATTGCATTTACAATTGACATTTGACTGTTGTTTTTCTGCCAGCCTTCCCATTCAATAGCACTTGAAATATTTACGTTTTTTGTGGCTTCCAAGCTTTCGGAAAATCCTGGTTTATTTTTGCTAATTTGGATGATTCGGCATCGTTTCCCGTAAGCGGTTTCTTCGATGGCGTGATTGATTAAGGTGTCGAGGACGGGAAAAGCATCGGCACGATTTTCGGCTAGGGCTTTGATGCTATATTGGAATAGGTCGCTGTTGGGATAAGACTGTTGGTATTTTTGGTAAAGTGCTGATGTGACTGAGAGAATGTTGTCTTTGATTCCGCTGGTGTTGGCGTTGACTTTATCCAATTGAGCGAGCATTTGGTTGATGGCATTTACCCACAAGGATTTTTGAGTGGGGTTGTGATAGGTTTGCAGGGTGATTTCTAAAATGAGTCTGCTGTCTAAGCGGTGGATGACATCGCAGACTGCTGACATATCATTGGTTTGATTTGCCTCGAAAAGGTGAGGTAGGTAGTAATTTTGGGGTGCGATGAATTCTTCATGTTTGAGAATTTCGCCAATCACTTGCACCCAGTCTAAGTTTTGGAGGGGGGTAAGGTTTGGTTGAGGCGTGAGGGTGAAGAATTGGCTTAATTTGCCTTTGGTGAGGAGGCTGAGGATTTGTTCGGAATGTTCTTCGGTGTGGGTGTTGTGGGGGTGATTGATTAGGAGGTAGGTTTTGAGTTTGGGGGATTGATTGGGGTCATAGATGTAGCGGAGGGAAATTGTTAGGTTAGTACCGAGGTGGCTAATTGAGCTTATTAGCTGTTGTTGGGTTTGTAGGAGGTTTTTATGGAGTTCGGTTGGGCTGGTTTCCTGATGAGTCCGTTGAGGGTAAAGTTTATAACATATAGGATTTTTTCGGTCTAGCATTTATTTCCAGTTATTAGATAGGTTGTCGGAAATACGTTGGATTGTGTCTGCTCGGTTCTTGAATTGAAAGGCAATGATCAATCTACCAATACCCAGGCTGGTTAAAACAGTACCCAAAAGATAAAGCCATTCCATAGATAAAAATTCCTCCTGATTATTCTAAACAATCTATTTTAATAACACTTCTTTTCTCCAACCCTACCACTACCAAACTGACCTTGCATATAGTTAGCAAACCCTTGAGCCTCGTTATAATTACCAAAAGAAGCTACTTGTATTTGGCCCTGTTCCCTAGCTGTTTCTGGACTATGTGCCCGTTCAAGATCACGGCAGTATTTGGATATAAGACTTTTCCAGTTGTCATCACTGTATTTAATAAAAACAGGGTACCAACAATTGTTAGGACTTGAAGAACTACCACAGGCATTCTTAGGAAAACCAGTAGCGTACCATGCTGTTGTCGTATAGCGGTTGGAACGAGAACCTGGACTTTGAGAATTTTTCCATATAGGGGTGATTATAAAAAATCCTAATGCAATAATTCCCAAACCCCACCCCATCAATGCGTATGCCTTTTCACCTCCCATTTCTTTACTTTGGCTAAGTAGTTCACGGGATTCGCTATTCAATTCCTCAACTAACTTATTTTTTAGTAATTCCAACTCAGATAGTAGTTTTTTACCTCTGTTGTAGCTTTGATAATCCTTACTCTCTATCGCTTCCAAATTAGGTGATTCTCTGAGTTTTTTATAGAGATTACAATCTATATTAGCAATTGCCGAAAATGTTTCATTAAGTAGTAACTGAGCGGATTTAAATTTGTCTTGCAATCCCGATGTATCCGATATTTGAGTTCTTAATTTTTTAATCCAATTTTCTATATCAGCCTTGTATTCATCCTGCTTGCTTTGTAGGAAATTTTTCACTACTAATGCTGATTGTCTATATTGACGCGCTAAGGATTCTGCTGCTGCTATAGAACTTATAAATTTTTGTGTAATCTCACTATTTAACTGATTAGCGGATGAAATTATAGCCTCCATTTGAGCAATTGTTAAATCTTTTGGATCAAGTTTCTCTACTCTATACTCAAAATTAAGCGTCTCTAATACCGTATAAGCGTCTGATTCAACTCTCGCTAACTCTTGTTTATCAGGATTTAAAAGCCTAACTGCTGTTTTGCGTAATTCTGTTTCTTCCAACAACAATTTACTTAAAGTTTTAAGCCTTCTGGTTAAATCCCTTGCTGTATTGATAATCTCCGCTGCATTAATTCTCAATGATATTTTATGGTTGGAGTCATGCAAAAACTCTTCCAAAAGCCCATAAAGATCGTCTTCAATCTCAGCAGATTCTTTAAAAATTAACCCAGCTTGCCGCAGCGCCGCCCCCTGTACAATGCTATTGGGTGACATCAATCCCAAATACACCCCTCGGCCATGTAACTGGCAAATGACATCCCCTACTATGTCCTGATAATTCCGAGAGCTATCATTATCATTTAATAATTCATCAGCCGGCCCGTACAGCCAAAATTCAAGATGCCTTTCATAGTCTGCGGTTTTTTCCCCTCTGGTGTTTAGGCGCTCAATTCTCTTAATTTCTGCTAATTTGCGATCGCGAATTTCCCGGCGAATGCGATCTAAAGGCTCAGTAAAACCGCCCCCTTCTCGATGTTGTAAACTCTGTCGAGAATATCCGATCGCCTCCAACGCCGAAGCCGCCGCCCACCGAGTCAAATCGTTGCTAACTTCCCCCTTCCCCTTGACTTCCTTCGCGATATCTCTAAGCACATCCCAGTCTGCTAAAGCCTCTTTAACGTGATAGTGTTTTGCAGCCACGCCTAAGCCTTGTAGCGCTAGAGCCCGCGTGGTTAGTGATGCTTGAGTTTCCCAGATATTGACGAAAAAAGGAACAGCGCGATCGGGATTGTTTTCGGCAAAATCAAAGAATGTCTGGATTTGTTCTCCTACATTCCGGTAGCGATCGGGTAAATCGCCTCCGCCTGGGATATTTGAAAGGTTACTCATGGGCTTAACTCAGATAGAGGGGGAAGCGCATGGAGAAATTATAACTGTTGCGGCCGAGCTTGTACCAATTTTTTGAATGTTTGCCGCGAGTAATTCCTGTAGGGGCAATCCCCCCGTGGTAGCCCCCATCTTTCGGGCGGGCACGGGGGCACCGCCCCTACAGGGGGGGACAGGAGTTTATGGGAGTTACGCATACCAAAGAAACCGGGTTTTTTACTTTAGCTAAAGGCTGGGCGTGCAACATTCTGGCCAAAAAACTCGGTTTCTAACCACCCCTGCGTTTAGGAGTAATTTAGAAATGTTCCAGCAGAGATTTCTCTTGTGCGTAAACCTTTCGCAGCGACTCCACGGCTATTCGACTTAACAGAGCTCAGATCCCCCCTAGCCCCCCTTAACAAGGGGGGGACAAGAGTTCAGACAGCATTTAGAAATGTTCCAGCACATATTTTTCCTGTGCATAAACCTTTCGCAGCGACTCCAGGGCGATCGCCCCCAACATCAATTTAATCACCCCCACCAAATTTCCCCACTCCAACAATTCAGAAACACAAACAGCTTTCTGAAATCTATCCGCATAGAAATCCACCCAAAAATCCGGCGCGTGTCTCTCTTTCTGACTCGCTATCCGGCGCTTCCAATAACCAAAATCTAAACCAGAGGGCGATTCCACTCCCAAAACTGGCGGAAAGTCGGCATAACTCACAAACCGACTCATCCCTTTAGCGTGCACGTACAGGATATGCGCCCAGCACTCGAAGCGATATATTTGTTCTACCTTGATTTTCAGCAGCCGCGCGATCGCCTCTTTTGTCACAAACCGGCTCAATCTGTGTCTGGGGGTTGATTTTGGTCGAAAGCTTGCTAACATAGTTGATAAGTTTCCTGATTTGAATAGATCGATTCCTGATTTGGATAGATAGATTCCTGATTTGGGAATTTGATAGATAGAGCAGTCCCTTATATGGGATTTGAACTTTGATAAGCGATCGTCTTTTAGTTTTCCAGGCCTAGGGGCGATCGCTTTTTACAGTATAATTGTATGACTTATATCAATCATCTGTCAAGAGGTTATGGGTTTAATTAGATTGCGGGTTCGAGAGTTTGCTGCTGAGAAAGGCTGGACGATCAAAGAGGTTTCAGAGCGATCGGGCGTAGTCTACAGCACGCTGAGAACCTATGCCCGATCGCCCGGATTAGCAACAGTTGACGTGACAGCCTTGCACAAGTTGGCGAGGACTTTTGATGTGTTGATCGAAGATTTGTATGAGATTGTGCAGGAGTGAGCGATCACTCTTTACGATAAAATTTTATCCCAGAGTAAATCTAGTTTTTTGTCAATGGGTTTAATTAGATTGCGGGTTAAAGAATTTGCTGCTGAGAAGGGCTGGACGATCAAAGAGGTGTCTGAGCGATCGGGAGTCATTTACAGCAGACTCACCACCTATTCACGTTCTCCGGGAATGGCAATGGTTGATTTTACTTGTCTGCTGAAGTTGGCACGTACTTTGGACGTGATGGTGGAAGATTTGGTTGAGGTCGTCAAAGAGTAGCTTTTGGCTGAAACCAGGCTAATATCATAGATAAATCCTTTTTCAAGGGATTTGAATCGGCGATCGACCGTCAGTTGTGCAGACCTTGGGGCGATCGCTTTTTGGGATAAAACTATCCTATGATGGTACACCATCATTTGTCAAGTATGGGTTTAGTCAGGCTAAAAGTCAGAGAATTCGCTGCTGAGAAAGGTTGGACGCTGAAAGAAGTTTCAGAGCGATCGGGAGTAATTTACAGCACCGTCAGACACTACGCCCGCTGTCCGGGAGTGTCCACCATTGACTTCATTTCCATACACAAATTGGCCCGAACCTTTGATGTGATGATTGAAGACTTGGTGGAAATTGTGCAGGAGTGAGCGATCGCTTTTACGAACTAATTATCCAGTCAATATTACTCGACAGTTGCTAGCATCTGATTGACAGACACGCTTTGTTGTAGCGCTTCCCAATCCGATGTAACAGGTTGGTAAGAACAGTAACACACCACAATTCGCTCCTCAGTATCAGAAGCAGAAAACTGCTGAACGCGAGTAACTACCCAATCTCCATCTTTCCCGTGGGTGACTCCATTACCGGGGTCAGATAAATTTTCATAATCGCGGGTTTTGTCCCCTACTTGAGGAATTTCTGGGTTTTCTTCCCAAGTCCAATTTTCCCAAAGTATATTAGTGAGACCGCCCCTCGGCATAAGCTGACGTTGTTCCCAGCCGGGAGCACTCATGCTTTCGGTTTTGTAGACAATCCAGATTTTTTTGGCCATTTTTCCTCCCTTTCCTTTAATCTTGGTAATCTTGCCACATATCCTGAAATAATAACTTTTTTAATGGTTGAGTTGCTAGAAATCCCCCAAGCACAAAACGTAGTTGTTACAGACGACGCGCTAACAGTCGATCTATCCGATGGTCGTACTATTTCTGTTCCTTTAGCTTGGTATCCTAGGCTATTGCATAGCACACCAAAGGAACGCAATAATTGGCGATTTATTGGTGGAAATGATGGAATCCACTGGCCTGATATTGACGAAGACATTAGCATCAAAAATATTATTCTCGGTAAACCATCTGGAGAAAGTAAGAAGTCATTTCAGCGGTGGTTAGAAGAACGTAAAAAATCCGATAGAACCTGAGTATATCGCCTAAAATAAGTTAATTCAGCAAAAAGTCATAGTGAGATATAAGCAAGGAGCGATCGCGATGACATTAACTACAGCAAAATGGACAATAGATCACTACCATAAAATGATCGAAGCCGGCATTTTAAACGATCGCAAAGTCGAATTACTAAATGGAGTAATAGTCGAAATGGTACCCGAAGGAACGGCGCATACTTATTTTAGCGATCGATTTGCCAACCGATTGCGAGTCGCATTATCTACGAGAGCCCAAATTCGCGAAGCCAGACCGATTACTCTGCCAAATAACTCAGAACCAGAACCCGATATTGCCGTCGTTCAACCTCTCAACGATATCTATCTGGAACATCACCCATATCCAGAAAACATTTTTTGGCTGATTGAATATGCTGATTCCAGTTTGACTAAAGACTTAGAGGAAAAAAGCAAGATTTATGCAGCAGCCGAAATTCAAGAATATTGGGTTGTTAACCTGCGCGATCGACAATTAATTGTGTTTCGCTTCCCGGAAGGCGATTTTTACCAGCAGCGAAATACTTTCCGAACGGGCACCATTGAACCCCTTGCTTTTCCCGATCTTACCATCCATATTTCTCAACTAATGAACAGGTAAATTATTGCCACCATACATCCCACATTCCGCACCCCCAACTGGCACACTACGAATTTTGGTTATTCGATCGCCTGAAACTGCCGATCGTTGCCACGAGTGATCGGTATCTTTGTATAAAAAAAAAACTTAATTTTCGATCCAACTCCCGAAAAAACCGATTGTGACAGTCTCCGTGCGGAATGTGGGATATCTCAAGGTAAGTTTAGATCGTCGAATTTTTTTGTATTTTTACTAAAAAAAAGCGCCTGAGTTCCCCCAGACGCATACCATAAAATTAACAAATTGTCAACCCTAACCTAACCGTTCAAAGCCTCAGCACCGCCGCAAACTTCCAGGATTTCCTGAGTAATTGCCGCTTGCCGCGCCTTGTTATAAGTCAGCGTCAAACTACCGATCAAATCGCTAGCATTCTCACTAGCATTATTCATCGCCGTCATCCGCGCTGCCAACTCGCTAGCAGCAGACTCTTGCAAAGCCCGCAGCAATTGGTTGTTCAAATACAAGGGCAAAAGAGCCTCCAGAATTTGCGCCGGATCTTGCTCGAAAATCATGTCTCTGGGCAAGCTCTTCGTAGGTGAAGCAACCTTCTCGCGCGATACTTGAAACTGTCCGCCTTGCGATGTCAAGCGGAAGATTTCATCATCGGGAGTTTCCAAACCTTGGGGGTCGAGGGGCAGCAAAGTTTGAATTACCGGACGCGAACTAATTAGCGACACAAACTTGGTGTAAATTAGCTCAACTCTGTCCACAGTTCCCGACAGGAACAACGAAAGCAATTCGTCAGCAATTTGTGCCGCTTCCGGTGCTGTGGGAATTTGTTCTAAGTTAGCGTAAGTAGCATCAATCGGCTGTTCGCGGCGCTGGAAATACTGAGTAGCTTTGCGTCCTACCAACACGTATTTGTAGTCTAAGCCTTCAGCTTTGATTTCCTTAGCGCGATTTTCGGCGTATCTGATGATGTTGCTGTTGTAGCCGCCGCACAAACCCCGATCGCCCGAAACTACCAACAGTCCCACAGATCGCACTTCGCGTTTTTTCAGCAGCGGCAAATCCAGGTTTTCAAACTGCAAGCGTTCCGCCAAACCGTACAATACCTCTGCCAGTCGATCGGCAAAAGGCCGAGTAGCAGTCACCTGTTCTTGAGCGCGGCGCACCTTTGCAGCGGCCACCAAGCGCATTGCTTCTGTAATCTTTTTAGTGTTCTTGACCGACTTAATGCGATCGCGAATAGTTTTCAGATTTGCCATAACTTTCTCCTTTTTTCTTAGCTTTTATTCTGAGTTCTTAGTTCCTAGTCATCAATTTTTAAGCTTGTGCGCGATCGAGAAACGGCATTTTTTAACCCACCGTAGGGACACGGCACTGCCCATTCGTGTCAACTTAAGCCGAAATCCCGCCAGGGACTGAAGTCCCTGTCTAATAGCGAAAGTCCTCTGAAGAGGACTAATAATTTCTTCAGTCCTCTTCAGAGGACTTTTGCTTTGAGACAGGGGTTTTAACCCCTGTCGGACTGCGGGCTTAACGTGTTTTTTGACACCAATGGGCAATGCCGTGTCCTTAATCTAGGGACACTCCAAGAGCCGTGTCCCTAACAATTTCACCCGCTAATCACTAATGACTAATGACTAATTACGCAGAAACCAAGAAACTTTGCTTGTATTCAGTGATGCCTTCTTTCAGCAGCTTCTCAGCTTCATCAGTCAAAGCCTTTCCGCCTTGAACAATTTCGCCGTACTTCGGCTTGCTAGTCCGCAAATAGTCGCGCAAACCAACAGTAAACTTGCTGACTTTTTCCACTGGAATGTCATCCATATAGCCGTTAATACCGGCATAGATTACAGCCACTTGTTCGTTCATCGGCAGAGGCGAACTTTGCGGCTGTTTCAACAGTTCCCGCAAGCGCTGACCGCGCGACAATTGATTTTGAGTAGCTTTATCCAAGTCAGAAGCAAACTGAGAAAATGCTGCCAGTTCTTCAAACTGCGCCAATTCCAATTTCACCTTACCGGCTACTTTTTTCATCGCCTTAGTTTGAGCCGCCGAACCTACCCGCGATACCGAAATACCGGGGTTTACTGCCGGACGCAAACCAGCGTTAAACAAGTCAGAAGAAAGGAAGATTTGACCGTCGGTAATCGAAATTACGTTCGTCGGAATGTAAGCAGAAACGTCACCAGCTTGGGTTTCGATAATTGGCAAAGCAGTCATGCTGCCTTCGCCCAAATCGTCGCTCAATTTAGCAGCGCGTTCTAGCAAGCGAGAGTGCAGGTAAAACACGTCTCCGGGATAAGCTTCGCGACCGGGAGGACGGCGCAGCAACAGAGACATTTGGCGGTAAGCTTGTGCTTGTTTGGAAAGGTCATCGTAAATGACCAAAGTGTGCTTGCCTTTGTACATGAAATACTCGGCTAAGCTAGCACCTGTGTAGGGAGCCAAGTATTGCAGTGTTGCGGGGTCGCTAGCGTTGGCTGCTACTACGATCGTGTAGTCCATCGCGCCCTTTTCTTGCAGGACGTTGACGATGTTAGCTACTGTAGAAGCTTTTTGACCGATCGCTACGTAAACGCAGATCACGTTTTCCGATTTTTGGTTAATAATCGTGTCGATCGCGATCGCAGTTTTACCGGTTTGTCTGTCACCGATAATCAGTTCCCGCTGTCCTCTTCCCACCGGAATCATCGCATCAATAGCGGTAATTCCTGTTTGCATGGGTTCGTAAACTGAACGGCGAGAAACAATCCCCGGTGCCGGAGATTCAATCAAGCGAGATTCAGTAGTTTTAATTTCTCCTTTGCCGTCAATCGGACGGGCCAAAGCATCAACTACCCGTCCCAACATTGCTTCACCCACGGGGACTTCAGCAATTCTGCCAGTAGCAGTAACTGCCGAACCTTCTTGAATGCCGAGGCCTTGGCCCATCAACACTGCACCCACGTTATCTTGTTCGAGGTTCAGTGCAATGCCCACGGTGCCGTCGGCAAATTCTAGCAATTCCCCAGACATAGCTTTATCCAAGCCATAAATCCGAGCAATGCCGTCGCCTACTTGCAGAACAGTACCGACGTTAGAGACTTTTACGTCTTGGTCGTACTGCTCAATTTGCTGGCGAATAATGCTGCTAATTTCGTCAGGTCTGATTGCTGCCATGTCAGTTGTTTTTTGTCAGTTGTTTGTTGTCAGTTGTCAGTTATCAGTTGTTCAAAACTACCAACCGTTAACTGCTAATTAAATTAGCTAATAGTCATCAGCTATTAACTCTCAGGAATTCAAGCGAATTCCTAGACGGCGCAATTGTCCCCGCAGGCTGGCATCAATTACTTGAGAGCCTACTTTGATTACCACACCGCCGATTAAATCTGCGTCTATTTTGGTTTCAATTTCTACGCTTCTAGCGCTGGTCATCGCCTGCACTTTCTCGCGAACAGTCTGCTGTTGAGCGTCTGAAAGCGGGACTGCCGATGTAACTTCAGCCAATACTGTTTGGTTTAGTTCTCGGAGCCTTGCCAAGTATTGTTTGCCAATCCCTTCTAAAAAAAGAATTCTTCCTTTGTCTACTAATAGCTTCAGAAAGCTGTGCATCAAGGGGCTCATTTCTTCACCCGCTATTTGCTGAATCACGGCTTTTTTAGCATCCGGTTTTACCAGCGGATTGGCTAAAAATTGACGCAAATCTTCCGAACCTTCTAGCAGGCTCAGCAAGGAACGAATATCTTCGCCGAACTTCTCTGAGAGATTGTTGGACTGAGCCAGTGACATCAAGGCAGATGCGTAAGGCTGTAAGACTTCTGTGCTGACTGTACTCACGTTTTAGCCTCCCAGTAACGCAATGCTGCGATCGATTAATTGGTGTTGAGCGCCGTCGTCCAAGCTAGTTTTTAGCTGGCTTTCCACCTTTGCTAATGCCAGAGATACAACCGCCGATCGCAGTTGGGCGATCGCTCTTTCCCGCTCCGCTTCCAACTCTTGACCTGCTGTTGCTCTCATGCGTTCAACGTCTTGCGCTGCCTGAGCTAGAATTGTTTCTTTTGCTTTCTTGGCAGTTTCTTCAGCAGCGGCACGAATTCGTTCGGCTTCTGCTTGCGCTTGAGTCAGTTTTTGCTGTTGCTCTGCTAGAGCTGCTGCTGCATCTTTTTGGCGTTTTTCTGCTTCTTGAATCGCCTCTTGGATGGCCGAACGCCTCTCTGTCAGGATTTTACCTACAAATCCGCGCCCGAAATAAAACAGCACTGCAATAATAATGACCAGGTTAATCAGGTTGGTTTCTAAAATATCGAAATTTAAACCGAAACCACCTTCGCCGCTAGCTTCTGTGGCTAGCAATAAAACAGTCCCCATGATACTCTTCCATAATTGCGCGTGCAGATTGGGTGAAGCGATTTTAGATTTGAGATTCTATCAAAAATCTAAAACTCTTCGGTCTCGCTATTTGGCCAGCGACTGCCCTAATAGCTTTTCGAGAATTTGGCCGCTGAGCGCGTCTACTTGTTGTTCTAGTGAGCGCATTGCTTCTTGCTTTTGCTGCTCTATTTCTTGCCCAGCCTTTTCTCGCGCGACTTGAGCTTCTTGTTGAGCCTCAGCTACTTTTGCTGCCCCAATTTTTTGGGCATCAGCTTGAGCAGCAGCAATTACTGATTGAGACTGTTTGCGAGTTTCTCCCAGTTTTTGCTCGTACTGCTGCGCTAGTTGCTGAGCTTTTGCCAAGCGTTCTTTGGCGGAGACTTGAGTGTTGCGAATGTAATCGGCGCGATCGTCAATTGACTTGCTGAGCGGCTTGTAAAAAATTACATTCAAGACTGCGACTAGAATTAAAAACTGCACCGCCATCAGAGGCAGCGTAGCATCTATATCAAACAGTCCCCCTTCCTTAGCCGCTTCTTCAACTGCTAGTAATACTGTCCAGTGCATCATGATTTTTTGACGGCTTCCATCTAATTCGCTTAATCGATTTTAGATTTGAGATTTTGGATTAGAATCGCCAAAACCTCAAATCTAAAATTTCCAATTATTATGCGAAGGGGTTGGCAAACAGCAGCACTAGGGCTACGACCAAACCGTAAATTGTGAGCGCTTCCATGAACGCCAAACTCAACAGCAAGGTGCCGCGAATTTTACCTTCTGCTTCCGGCTGACGGGCAATCCCTTCTACAGCCTGACCTGCTGCATTACCTTGACCGATGCCAGGGCCGATTGCGGCTAAACCTACTGCCAAAGCGGCGGCAATTACGGAAGCGGCAGCAACTGTTGAGTCCATGATGATTTTCCTTATCTAAAGTACAAAATTGAGAACAGAAAGTCTAGAGAATTGTCCGATTTAACGGGAGTAAGTTTGAGTTCAGAAATTTTATTTTTCCTCCTTCATTCTTCGCCGTTTATCGTTAGTTAATCGTGGTGTTCTTCGCCGTGACCGCCTTCTAGAGCTTCACCTATGTAGGCGGCGGCTAAGGTAGCAAAAATCAAAGCTTGAATTGCACTCGTAAATAGTCCCAGAACCATCACTGGCAGAGGAACAAATAAAGGCACTAGCAAGACTAGCACTCCGACCACCAATTCGTCCGCAAGAATGTTGCCAAACAAACGGAAACTTAGGGACAGAGGCTTAGTGAAATCTTCTATGATTTTGAACGGCAACATGAAAGGCACCGGTTCAACATAGTGGGCGAAATACCCCAAGCCGCTTTTGCTGAGACCTGCATAAAAATATGCTAGAGAAGTCAGCAGTGCAAATGCTACCGTCGTGTTGATGTCAGCGGTAGGAGCTCCCAATTCGCCTGATGGCAGCTTAATCAGCTTCCAAGGAATTAGAGCACCAGACCAGTTTGACACAAAGATGAACAGAAATAATGTACCAATAAACGGTACCCAAGGGCGATATTCTTTTTCCCCAATTTGGTTTTTAGCCAAGTCCCGAATAAATTCCAGCGCATACTCCATAAAATTTTGCATTCCGCTGGGAATTCGCTGGATTTTGCTGGTTCCTAAAATCGAAACTACGACTAAAACAGCAATTACAAACCACGAGGTTAGAAAAACCTGTCCATGAACTTTCAGATTGCCGAGTTGCCAGTACAACTGCTGGCCAACTTCCAATTTGGCGAGGGGGAAACGATTAAAGGTGTTTAGAACGTCAAGCATTGCCATTCAACGGGCTTCCCCATACAAATCGATGAGTTGAGTTTTGCTCTTCTTACCTGACTTACCTGTAATCTAGTGCTAATGCACTTCGGATCACGTAAACCATCAGCGCAGCTTTGTAAGTCAGAAATCCCAAAAATATCGGTAAAATCTGTAGCTGATTCCACTGTGTTCCTACTATCATCACCGCGAAAAACAAACCGAGCCTTGTCTTGCTGATGCGTTGATTTTGGCTGCCGATTCGTTCAACGTCTCTAGCCAACATCTTTAAGTAAACCACACCTGTGCTCGCCCCAAGCAAATAATTCAGGGCAATATTGAGCGAGTAAAAAATCCAAACGGAGATAAAAATAATCGCCGTAAAAGCAAGGGTGTACGCCAACAACTCTTGTTGGAGGCGATAAAAGTCTTGCATGGGATTGCTAGTCTCGGACGAGACTGTCGAGACTGTCGAGACAGTGCCAGCTTGAGGAATATCCTCGGTTGCTGGTGTGGGTTCGGTGGGTGTGTTTTGCGTGTTCACGAAGCTCAGAAACTAATGCAGGTAGCAGGCGAGTGCTTTGCAAACTCAGAAAAATCATACCACGCTGCGGTAACAATACTTAAAATAAAATTAATCATATTTTCGGAATTTGGTGTCTGGCGCTTCGGAAACCTCAACCCGTTAAATGTCCGATCGACCTCACCCTACCTCTCCAACCGCCCGATCGCACTATATTACACATTGTTCTCGTTTCTCTCACTAAGCAAATCTCACTTAGTGAGAAGTGAGAAAGGCCGATCGCCCGAATCGATGAGGTAATTCTCCCTTGTCTGCCTCTGCGCGCTACAAGAGTTAATTCAAATTCGATCTCATTCAATAACCTTAAACTCTCGAACAGCGGGGAGAAAGTTTTTATTCTCGTGGCTCGATCGACTAAGCTTAATCAAAGCAAATCGCTGTAGTGGCTGCAAACTCGCCCACTGTCCCAAAGTAATTGTCACGCCGAGCTCTTGCGCTTTTGCCGAAACCGACTCCGGTACAGTTGCAGCATCCATCCACGGAGGATTTTCATCAATCGCCAAATCTGTTCCCGGTTTGCCTGTCTGTTTAATTAATACTTGGTTTAGCTTTTCTCGGTAATCGATAATTTCTGCTTCTGTCAAGCAAGGTTTCTCTACAAGCATTTGACGTTCTGCTTGGTTGAAATGATTCCAATCCTGCAACTTTAATTTAATGCCGCAAGTATCTAACTTGAGACGTACTTGCATGGGGATGCAGCGCAAAGCTTCCACAAAATCAGCTTCAAATTCAAAAAACATATAGTTAGCAAGTTTATTTTAGTTGTGAATGAGATTTTTTTTATTAACCGCAGAGGGCGCAGAGGGCGCAGAGTAAGAGAGGAGGGATAGGGTGAAAAGAAATTGATGCAGGTTTATTGCTCTCTATCAATAATTGCAGAAAATCGAGTCAGCATTTATAATTAAATAATATTACAAACTATTGACATGGATACCGTAGACTACCTTCGGATTAGCTTGATAGACCGCTGCAACTTCCGCTGTCTCTACTGTATGCCGGAAGGTAGCGAGTTGGACTATGTATTGCAGCAGCAGTTGTTAACTCACTCGGAATTGCTAACTCTGCTGCGGGAAGTTTTTATACCCGTGGGATTTACTAAGTTTCGCTTGACGGGTGGGGAACCGCTGCTGCGGCCTGGGGTGGTGGAATTGGTGAGGTCGATCGCCTCAATGCCGGAAACGCGAGATTTGTCAATGACAACTAATGGCTTTTTGCTGGCGGGAATGGCGGAAAATCTCTACAATGCTGGTTTGCGCCGGATTAATATTAGTTTGGATTCCTTGGAACCGGAGACTTTTGATAAAATAATAGGCAGTCGGGGACGATCGCGATGGACGCAGGTTTGGGAGGGAATTCAAGCGGCTTATCAAGCAGGATTCGACCCGCTGAAACTGAATGTTGTGGTAATTCCCGGTGTGAATGACAGCGAAATATTGGATTTGGCTGCATTAACTATTAACCGGAATTGGCACGTTCGATTTATTGAGTTTATGCCGATCGGCAATGGGGATTTATTTGGCGATAAAGGTTGGGTAGCTTCGGCAGAATTGCGGCAACAAATTAGCGACAAATACGGGTTAGCCGAGTCGGGAGTGCGCGGAAATGGGCCGGCGGATGTGTTTCAAATTCCGGGGGCGAAGGGCACTTTAGGCTTTATCAGCCAAATGTCCGAGTGTTTTTGCGATCGCTGCAACCGGATGCGTTTGTCTGCTGACGGGTGGCTGCGGCCTTGTCTGCTGAACGAAACGGGGCAAATTGACTTAAAAACTGCTTTGCGGAATGGGGTGTCTACGGTTGAATTGCGCGATCGAGTGCAGCAGATATTAGAGATTAAACCGGAGATTAATTTCAAGCAGCGAGATTCGGGAACTACTCAAGGAAATTACAGCCGAACCATGTCTCAAATCGGCGGGTAATCTAATTATTCGTAGGTTGGGTAGAGCGAAGCGAAACCCAACTCTCTCTGGAGGTAACAAGTTGGGTTTCGTTCCTCAACCCAACCTACAACTACCCGGCTCCTGATCCCAACGACCAAAGCGCCTTAGCGACTGCTATACTTGGGAAAAAATGGGCGATCAATCTTTGTCAACTCTGTATCGATAATTTATTTGGTACACTTAAGACATCATCCAATTTTGTAAGTCAGATGAACACCATCTCGATCGCCATTTCAGACCGGCTGATGCTGAAGCTACAAAAAGTTGCTGCCCAGATGAATGTATCCATCGAAGAATTAGTCTTGATGAACATTGAAAGCTCGATCGCGCAACGAGAAAATCCTGCAGCAAATACCGATCGAGATATTTGCAGTCAAAATGCTGAAATTGCGATCGAGGTAATTGACAAATTTTATACTCTTGCTACGGAATGGCAGAGTGAAGTTGGGGGAATGTCTTCGACAGCTCAAATGTCTCAGCATCCTGCATATCAGGAAATTATTAATATGGGTTCTCAAGTCGTGCCGCTGTTGCTATCGGAACTGAAAAAAAATTCCCTTTACTGGTTAGCTGCATTGAATGAAATTACAGGTGAAAATCCCATTAAACCGGAACAAAGGGGAAGGGTAAAACAGATTGCATCAGCTTGGATAGAGTGGGGTAAAGATCGAGGCTACGCGACTATTAGCAACATCGAGCCAACCTTCAATCGCATCTTTTAAATTAGCCACCACTTCTTCCATAGTATCTCCTTCGGTAATGCACCCAGGAAGTGCGGGAACTTCAGCCCAATAGCCACCTTCTTCGGCGGGATGGATGATTGCTCTAATTTTCATACATTTATTCAGTCATTTGTTAAGGATATTATAACTATTATTAGTAAATACAGGAAATTACAGCCGCACCATGTCTCAAATCGGCGGCTAATTATCTATTATCAGCGATAAGTCAGTCTGGAGTAACGCCCTCGCCTTGCGCGCGGATCGATCATAAGCTGGCATTGCCTGTCCTAGGTCGCAGGAATTCGACATTCAACTCTAGTTTCTCTCCTAGCCACAAAGAATGTTTCGTGTGGTCTGCCACATCGTCGCCTGTTTCAGGGTGAACGAGAATATTGAGTCCCTCACGATTCAGCATTAACCAGGGAACGACTTTGCCAAATTGGTCTGGTAAAAAGGCAACTTGATACATTGCTTGGGGGTGGGGGCCAATGGGTTTGTCATGCCAACGCCCAAGCTGCACCTCAAACTGAGTCAATCCTTCTCGTACACGCGCTGCGGCATCGCGATTATCAGCGTCGAAGTAAATATGTCCATGAAAACCAACGATTTTGAGGGTGTCTTCTTTCATCATTTTCAGTGGATTATTGAGCAGAGATAAACAATTTTATATTAGCTTAACTTGCTGGATATTTTATTCACTCCTGTAAACTCCTTAAGTTGATATGTCCTCAGTCTTTGCTTTTTTGGTTTCATGGTAGGACAATACCAGTATACTCTCTGCTTCTCTATCTCCAAAGTGACTAATGATGTCGATTTCATCTCGCATAATTTGAACAATTTTAGATGTTGAGCAATTGCCAACACGGAGATAAATAAATTTGGGAGGATGACCGTAAAGTAAACTCCGTTGATGAAAGTCAGAATCTTTGGAAACAATCACAAAATCATTTGCCTTTGCATATTCCCAAATTTCTGCATCATCAGTATTTGTCAGTCCTAGGGTCTTGACATGAGCAGAATCGGGATACAAACCGATAATTCTCTGAAGAATTCGGTCTGAGAGGTTTTCGTCCAACAGTAGTTTCACAGGGATGCCACAAATAACTTTTTTTCACGATCTGCGGCAAAAGCAAGGCAGGCTTTGATGTCTGCCGAAGTTAATTCTGAAAAATCTTCCAGAATTTCTGCTTCCGTCATGCCACCGGCGAGATATTCTAAGATGTCGTAGACGGTGATTCGCATTCCCCGAATACATGGTTTGCCACTGCGTTTTCCCGGTTCAATTGTGATGATGTCGTGGTAGTCCATAAAGCAATATTTTGTACTGATAAGTGTAATTATAGTTGCAAATAATCCTGGTTTGTTGAGGTTAGGATTTCAGGTTTGAGCAAGTAGGGATAAAAAAAGAGCCTTGACGTTGAAAGTAGCCAAGGCGGATCAGTTTTCTCATGATCTGCGGCAAAAGCAAGACAGGCTTTGATGTCTGCCGAATTTAGTAGGGTTTTCCACCAATAAGACTCCAAAATTGGCGGCAGTCCGATCGACGTTATTTAATTAAATAGGCGTAATTACCATTAATTGTTAATCCCAATAATTTCGCAAGTTTACTAGAATGATAATGCACTAACTCACCTTTCAATGATGTAGGAAAATTTTTCAATGCTAATTTAGCTTGTTTGTAATCAGAAAAAGGAACACTCAATGTCTGTGGGAAAGGATAAAGACTCCAGCATCCGATAACGTGTTTAACAGCTATCATTAATTCTCCTTGTAAGTCTATACTATCGTACCCTTTATAAACTGCTAACTTTTTCCCATAGTAAATAATACAATCGGTGGGACGATACATAGCCAGTGCTACTTCTATTGTCGTTTCAGCCATAGATGAAAAAGGTGTGGTTCCATGTTCTAAAAAATATTGGTTATCGTTTTTTAAATATTTTTCTAACTTTTTTAAAATCATTAATCTCATGGTTTTTATATTACTTACCCATAATAGATGTCGATGCTCGCTAAGTTCTATTGCACCTAATAAATATGCTGCTTTTTCCCAGTAGTTTTGCCAAAAATCTACAATTCCTAATAATGTGTAATTGTCAATATGATCGTGAAAAGTAACCAGAGCAGACCACAGTAACGCTAAATATGGTAAATTTTCACGAGCTTGTTGAAACTCAACATCTTCAATTTCTGAAATTTGGTGAAGAGTCCTATAAAAAATGTTTGAGGATGTTGAGATTTGTTGTGTAGTAGACGTTTTTCCTAAACCACGCGCTTTTTTTCTTCGTTTTGCTTCTCCCATAATGCCTCTCAAATATTCAAAAAAGTTAACATAACACATAAAGTGTTCATGTAACACAACATCAGTTTTCCAATGGTTACAAGGCTTAGGCGGGGAAATGTGCCTTTCCCCGCCTAGCTTTTTTAAAGGGGTTTCAGCCTCTAAATTAAGATATGCTCTTATCCTGATTTAGTAAAGTAACGTGCCTGATATTTGTTGGTCTTCTTAATTAACTGGTTCCCAGGCTCAAGCCTGGGAACGAGCAAACACCTATGCTTTGCGCTTCCGACGGCGAATCAGCACACTCATCACCTGCTTCGGATTGGCTGCACGTTGTAGCTGACTCCAATCGCCGACTTGTGCAAATCCCAGGCGGTACAAGGTGAGTATGGTTTCCCTGACACCCTTGGGCGAACCTGTAACCGTTACACACACCACATCCTGTTCCGATTCTGCTGCTGAGTCGTCATTTGGCCGTGCAAATTTGTTGTCGTCAGGCAAGAATTCCTGTGACATAATATGTTCTCCTGGTTTTGGGTTTTCTAGAAAAACCCAAAAACCCAGCCGCCCCGCATTTCAACACATAGCAGGGCGGCTACAGAGGATGTTAAGATACTCCGTTAGCCTCCAGACTGCCTTGTACAGTTTGGCGGTTAGCTGTCCATTGCTGTTACCAGCAGCTTTGGGCAGTGCAACTAGATTTTTGGGCGACGCGGGCTACTTCCTCTACAAGCAAAGCAACCTCTAACTTCAAAGCGTAGCCGCAGACGGGGGCCTGTGTCAATCCATTTCGGATTTTACCGAAAGCGAGTAAACGAGTAAGAGTGAACTGAGATGTTGCACCATTCTCAAGAACGGGCAAGATGCCCGTTCCACAAAAGATAAATTTTCTTGTGGAACAGGCATCTTGCCTGTTCATAAAAGGCTAATTGAGAATGGTGCCAGATTTAAGATTAAATGAACCGCGAGGCACGAAGGACGCGAAGAAAGAGATACAGTTCTTCCTTCGCGCACTTCGCGTCTTCGCGGTTCGTTCACATAATCAAAAAGCCCTATAATTTCGGTGTTAGCAAAATTAGCTGTTTTGATAAGATCGATCGCACTTCATCCAATCCCATCTCCACATCCGCCAAAATCTCCCCAACAGTCTTCCCACCACCTTGTAGGGGCGGTGCCCCCGTGCCCGCCCTGTCTGGGGGGGGTACACAACCTTGCAAAAACTCAAATTCCGCACTTGACAAATTGAGCAATTGGTAGTTGCAATCAAACACTTGTTGACTAGGCCAACCGTGCATACAACCACTCAACTCTGGAATTGCAGCCAAAAGTGCCTGATCGTCCGACCAATCAATTTTATTAACAGGCTTTTTGCCCAAGAAAAACTCGTAATGAGTGATTTCCGTATCCAACAATTCAATTAATCGATAAAGCTCCCGTTCCGTCAAACCCTGAGCTCTTTCTATCAATTCCGGCGCTTTCCCCAAAAGTCTTTCTAACTGCCAATATCCCGGATTTGAGAAACCGATAAATTCCAATCCCGAAGCGTCAATTAACTCAAACAAAGTCTCAATATTGTAGTCAATTTCCTGCGGGTGAACGTACATATCAGCAAAACATTCGTCCCGCTGATTTTCTCCGGCCCAACGCTGTTTTTCGTACTTGACAAGACGGTTGTTTTCTGGTAAAGAAGCAAAGATTTGACGACCGACTTTCACACCATCGGGATAGTCACCTTTTTGCGGGCCTTGGAGAAGTGCGATCGCCCTTTGCATGAGTTGAATTTCCCAGCGTCCGAGCTCAGCATACACAAAAATGTGCATCAAACCGCCCTCTGCCAACTTCGCCGCCAGGGCTTGAATGCCCCGGATCGGATCGGGTAAGTGGTGCAGCACGCCCACGCAGTTGATCAAATCAAACTCGCCCTCTAACTCGGCGGCATCGTACAAGCTGAGGTGGCGAAAATCTGCTTCGCGCGCTCCCGTTAGCGAAGCCCTCGAAGAGGATCGCCGACAGCGTTCTTGTGCTACCTTCAAAGCACCTTCACTCAGGTCGATCGCCGTCACCGAAGCTTCTGGATTGAGGTGAATCAGATAATCCGTACTCGAACCAGTGCCGCAGCCAGCGTCTAAAATCCGAATATCGAGTTTTGGCGGCTTTTGGCCAGTGCAAAAATTGTAAGCATCAGGCCAACTCCAGCGCCAGTTGTATCCTGGGGGCGGTTCATCTGACAAAGGATCGGGCGGGAAAGGGAAAGTATCGTAAAGCCGCCGCACGGCAGCACTGATATCTGGTGTAGTATCCATAGGTGACATTTGTTGCGCTTGGGGATTCGGGATTGGACTGACAACTGACCGCTGACCACTGACCGACAGCAATTTGATCCGCGCCCCCCGGATTTATCGGTGGGGTCGATTCTTCAATCTAAAATCTAAAATCTAAAATCTAAAATCGGTTGACAGCTTCTGCGTAATAAAACTTATCATTTTTTCTCATATAAGCTCTCTTAAATCTATACAATAAATCTCGACAGGCTTTTTAACAAACAAGGACTGTCAATAGCCCACCGCTGAACTGTCGGGTAAAGCGGAGGCGTCTTTCCGCAGAAAGTCAAAAGCCCCGAAACAGGCAGAAGAAAATTTTTGATTTTCTTTTCCTTTAATTGACGGCACTGGCTGCGATCGCCCAAAGGCAACTCTCCTGCCGAGTCTTTTTTTCCACGGGTATGCCGGCGGAGTGCAGCGGAGGGAGTACCCCGTGCCTGCCTTCGGATCGGACATTTCCCCGCAGGCAGAAAGATGAAACCAAAACATTTTAATCTAAGAAAGTAAGCGCGCCCGAACCTCGTGACAGGTAAAGGCAAAAAGTAAACAAAGCAAAAATACCTACTTTGACCTGCATGAGAAGGCAAGGTTAGTCTGGTTAAATGCTGCAACGATTTAGATAGGGAGCGAAAGAGTCTAATGACTGTAAAAGCAAGTGGTGGAAGCTCGGTTGCGCGTCCGCAACTATATCAAACTGTACCGGTCGCAACAATTTCGCAAGCAGAACAGCAAGACCGCTTTCTACAGCGGGGCGAACTCAGCGAACTGGCAAGTTATTTCAGTTCAGGGGCTCTTCGGATCGATATCTCTGCGACGCTGACCCAAAACTCGGAACTGATAGTATCCCGCGCAGCCAACCGGATTTTTACCGGCGGTTCCCCGCTGGCATTTTTGGAAAGACCACAAGAACCTGCGATGGCTGTAGCAGGCGCGGCTCGCGGCGGATCGGGCAATGTCTCTGAAGGCATGAAACTGGGAACTGTTACCTACGTTGAAGGTCGCGCAGGCGGCGGCAACGGCGGTGGCGGTGGCGGTGGTTTCTTGGGGCTAGGAAATCTATTTTCTGGCAACGGTGGCGGCTACAGCGGCCCAATCCCAGCAGGATTTCAGCCGATCAATGTCTCGCGCTACGGCCCGGGCAACATGACCAAATCTCTGCGGGATTTGAGCTGGTTTTTGCGCTACATCACCTACGCGATCGTAGCTGGCGACCCGAACATTATTTCGGTGAACGTGCGCGGATTGCGGGAAATCATCGAAAATGCTTGCTCTTCGGCGGCCACAATTGTGGCAATGCAGGAAATGAAGGCAGCATCTTTGGGCTATTTCCGAAACAATGCAGAGGCCGCGGCGATCGTCGGACAGTATTTCGACGTAGCAATTACCGAATTCAAAGCTCCCACACCTTCAGACAAGGTGCGTCAGCGCGAAAGCAACGACCAGCAAGGCTTGCAACTGCCTCAAATCTACTTCAACGCAGCCGAGCGCCGATCGAAATTCGTCATGAAAACCGGTCTGTCTTCGGCCGAAAAGCTAGAAGTAATCAAAGCAGCTTACCGCCAAGTTTTTGAGCGCGATATTACCCGCGCATACAGCCAAAGCATTTCTGACTTGGAATCCAAGGTCAAAAATGGCGAAATCTCGATGAAAGAGTTTATTCGCCGCCTTGGTAAATCTCCTCTGTACCGTCAGCAATTCTACGAGCCGTTTGTCAACAGCCGTGCTGTAGAACTTGCCGCCCGCCACTTCCTCGGCCGCGGTTTGAGCTCGCGGGAGGAATTTAGCAAGTATTTTGCGATCGTCAGCAAAGGCGGCCTGCCAGCCCTCGTAGACGCGATGGTTTATTCGCAAGAATATTCCGACTACTTCGGCGAAGAAACAGTGCCTTACCTGCGCGGTTTGGGCCAAGAAGCTCAGGAGTGTCGCAACTGGGGCCCGCAAATTGATTTGTTCAATTTCAGCGCTCCGTTCCGCAAGGTTCCTCAGTTCATCACCTTGTTTGCCGGCTACACCCAGCCTCTGCCAGACCAGCACGTTTACGGTGTTGGCAATGACCCCTTAGAAATTCAGTTCGGCGCGATTTTCCCGAAAGAAACTCGCAACCCCAAGAGCCGTCCGGCTCCCTTCGGCAAAGACACTCGCCGTATCCTGATCCGTCAAGGTGCGGGGATTGACAATCAGTTGAGCAATCCGGCGGCTCGCGGTGCTGCTCCTGGTTCTCTGGGCCCCAAGGTCTTTAAATTAGACCAGTTACCGAGCAACTATGTTGCTTCCAAGAAAACTGCCCGCGGTGCCTCCAGCAGCTACAGCAATGCTTCCAGTGTCAAATTTACCGAAAGTTCCACACAAGCGGTGATTCGGGCAGCTTACCTGCAAGTGTTCGGTCGCGATGTGTTCGACGGCCAGCGCCAAAAGGTAGCGGAAATTAAGCTGGAAAACGGCGAGATTCCGATGCGCGAGTTTATTCGGATGTTGGCGAAGTCTGACGTGTTCCGCAATATGTACTGGAGCAAGCTCTACGTTTGTAAGGCGATCGAGTACATTCACCGCCGACTCCTGGGACGCCCTACCTATGGCCGTCAGGAAATGAACGCTTACTTTGACATTTGCGCCAAGAAGGGTTTCTACGCGCTGGTCGATAGCATCATGGACAGCATGGAGTACAACGAAGCTTTCGGGGAAGATACAGTGCCCTACGAGCGCTATGTAACTCCCGGTGGTTTGTCGATGCGGACGATGCGATCGGGTTCCATCGCTGAGCAAAATGTCCAAGCTCAGACGCCCGAAACTCCTCGATTTATCGAACTCGGCACTGCGCTCGATCGCGGCGAATTCGAGTTACAAAATAGCCTCGCTCAAGGTGTCAGCAAGCGGCGCGAACAAACTAAGGTGTTCAAGCTGAC
>NZ_JAUBTT010000055.1:0-60413 GCF_036705125.1 Microcoleus sp. B7-D4 | reverse complement strand
CTTCTGCCTCCTGCCTCCTGCCTCCTGCCTCAAAACTCCAATTTCTAGCGGAGGGCTGCAAAGGTGAGATGCTCCCAGCAAATATCGCGTTCAGCAAAAACTATGAAATTTAAACCTCTCTACTACTGGAACAATCAAACAGGATTGCGTCAAGTTAAAATCCTAGCAACCATCTTTTTTGTATTAGTTTTAACTTTTAGCATAATTCGCTACGAAAGCTTCTTATCCACCTACGATCACGGTCTATTTAACCAAGTATTTTGGAATAGCATACACGGTCGATTTTTTCAAAGTTCAATGTCCTCAGCCGCCTCCAGCGCTTCGCTGATGGACAGACAACTTTCCTACCCATTTTACATTCATTTAGGGCAACACTTCGTCATCGATTTTCTAATTTGGATGCCTATTTATGCCTTATTTCCATCTCCCATTACCCTGATAGTGTTGCAAGTTTCTTTAATTGCCGCAGCCGGAATAGTGCTGTATTTCTTAGCAAGACACTATCTATCAGTTCCCCTGTCGGTAATGATAGTAGCCAGCTATTACGGAGCAAATGGTGTCATCGGGCCGACGCTGGGAAATTTTTACGAACACTGCCAAATTCCTCTATTTATATTTAGCTTGCTCCTCGCATTAGAAAAGCAGCGCTGGCCGCTATTTTGGCTGTTCGCAGTTTTAACATTAGGCACTCGCGAAGATGCTGGAATTAGCTTGTTTGGCATCGGAGCGTATTTAATTGTCAGTCGGCGCTACCCCCGCGTCGGCATAGCTTTGTGCGCTATCAGCTTTAGCTACGTGGTGTTCATAACTAATACAATCATGCCGATGTTTTCGGTTGACAATTCCCGCTTGTACTTAGCTAATTACTTTAGAAAATTTGTCAAAACCGAGAACCCGTCAACACTAGAACTGCTTTGGGCGATTATTAGTCAACCTCATCTTATAATAGAAGTATTTTTCAAAGATGCAAGTAGGCGAATTTTATATCTTTTAGGTCATTGGTTGCCGCTAGCATTTGTACCTGTAATCACTCCTAGCGCCTGGTTAATGACTGTTTTTCCTTTACTGGTTCTGTTGCTGCAAGTTGTTAATCAGGCAGCTACTTCTATCAACACCCGCTACACCTTTGCTGTAATTCCGGGGTTATTTTACGGTACAATCCTGTGGTGGTCGCAACATCAAGATAAATTCAAACCCAGGTTCCACCGCTTCTGGATTGGATGTATCGGTCTGTCAATACTGCTTACGTACACTTCCAATCCGAATCGAGCTTTGTATTTCATCTCTCCTTATTCTTTTCAACCTTGGGTTTATCAATCTTTGCCGGCTCAACTCGGACACGCGGCTAATCTCAAAAAAGTCTTAAGTTTGATTCCCCAAGATGCTAGCGTTTCTACCAGCGGTTATATCGTTTCCCACCTTTCGGACCGCCGGAACATCATCCGTTTAGAAGTGATGCAGATGAAAGACGAAGAGGGAAAAGTAGTCGATGTCGATTATGCGCTGTTAGATTTGTGGCAGTTGCAGCAAAACAATTTAAAAGTTCCCGTTGACAGAGGTAGAGTTCGGGGGGGAGTGCGTTTTACCGATGAAGCTCTACGGCGAGGTTTGTACGGAATTGCTGAAGTATTGGACGGAGTTGTTTTAGTTCAAAAAGGCATAACTTCTAAGCCAGAAGTTTTGTCTGCTTGGTCGAAATTGCGGCAAGAAATCGAACCGTTGATGAAATAGTCGAAAGTCAAGGATCGAGCAGGCAGTTGCGATCGCCCCCTGAGAGTAAAATCAAGTAAAATTGCAAGTATTGGTCGATCGACCCCTGTTACTCGACTATATTTGCATTAAAGGTTTGCTATACTCCAGAAACAGACACATATTAACCTTTGGAAAATCAATAGGCCGGAGCTATGACATCCTATGCAACCTCTACAGCAAGAGCCGAGATGAGTGAGATCCGGCGCTTGAAAAACATACTGCCCCCAGAACTCCAAAGTTGGGTAACAGTAGAAAAAACAATAGAAGTTAATCCTACCCTGATCCGCAGCGAAGAAATAGGCAAAGACCAGGTAGAAATCCAAATAGACCTGATCCGCTGGGAACAGCTAGCAATGGATCAGCGCAACCTCCTATTTTGGCACGAAGTCGCCAGAATCCAAAACGACACCATTCCCAGAGACGGTTGGGAAATGGCAGCCCTCGCCATTGGTTTAGGCGGCGCCGTCGGCGAACTTTGGGTGCAAGACGGCTTGCTGCTGTTACTGGCCCTATCCCTGTGCGGCGTCTCCGGCTGGAGACTTTTCCAAAAAAACAACGGAGAGAAAAGTTTAAAAGAAGCAATAGACGCCGACGAAAAAGCCCTCGCCCTAGCCACCCGCTTCGGCTACACTCTCCCAAACGCCTACAAAAGCCTCGGCAGCGCCTTAAAAACCTTAATCGAGCAAACCTCCAAAAAACAGCAGCGGGCTAAATACGAAGCTCGTCTGCAGGCCCTCAAACGCAACGCAGCCAAAGCCAAAGCCAAAGTCAAACCCATCACCCGCGAAACATCCCAGTCAGAAAACGTCTACAATTCTTAACCTCATCCCCCGACGCTTGGTACGGGGTTTTCCAGTTAACGGTTAACTGTTGACTTCTGTGTTAGCTGTTAACTGTTAACTGCGATAGTTATCCGGTGCAAGAGAGGCACGAAAATTATTAACGACAAGATTAATGGGCCTGAATCCACAAAAATCTTGATTCCGATGTCAAAGTTTGACAGCGACTGCGTTCAAAAATCTTTGGGCCAAAACTGGCAAAAATAGACTTATAGCGGTTCTCAAGCGTGGTGAGGTATGCCCTATGCCCTATGCCCACGGAGGCCTATGCCCTATGCCCACGGAGGCCTATGCCCTATGCCCATGAGTACCTCATATGAGAGCTCGAAAGGCTATAAGTCTATTTTTGCCTTTGATATCATTCTCGGCGGGCGACTTGGCAGGCGTTTTTGTAAAGTTTGTATAAAGCTAGCCTTTTGTTAACCATAATATTTGGTAAAGGTGGATCTGCTAGGACAGAATAGGCTAAAGACATCAGCTTGAAATTTGAAACCAGGACTTCATGGTCAGTCAAACCCCAGAGGCAGATTTTCGGGTAACGTACTCGGACGAGATTCCCTCAGTTCACATACCCGTGCGCTTGAGCGTACTTGAAGCCGTAAACTTCAAGACAACCTGCCAGCAACTTTTTTCGGGAAGCACCGTTCCCAGCAAGATTGTCCTAGACTTTAGTCAGACGACATTCATCGACAGTAGCGGGATCGGTGCTTTAGTCAGCAATCTGAAATTTGCCAAACAGCGTGGCAGCGACTTGGTGCTCCGAAGTCTCAAGCCACAGGTGATGGCAGTATTTGCTCTCACCAGCCTAGATCAAGTGCTGACGATCGAGCAGCCCTCTGCAACCTCAACTCCCACAGAGACCAACCCCTCGGACAATCACCTACCGATGACCCACCCTTCAGTGCAATCGTGGGTGAAGCGGCTGATAGACATTGTTGGGGCAATCGTCGGTTTGGTGATTACAGGAATTTTGCTTGTACCCATAGCTGCAGCCATCACTATCAACGATCCAGGCCCGATATTTTTCGGTCAAACCCGCTGTGGCTGGATGGGCAGACAATTTCGGATTTGGAAATTTCGATCGATGTGTACCAACGCCGAAGCCATGAAAGACCAAATCAAAAACCAAGCTTCTGGCGCATTTTTCAAAAATGACAACGACCCGCGGATTACCAAAGTCGGGCGCATCTTACGCAAAACCAGCCTCGACGAACTGCCGCAGTTTTGGAACGTGCTCAAAGGCGAAATGAGTCTAGTCGGCACTAGACCGCCTACCCCAGACGAAGTTGAGCGCTACGAAGTCCCTCAGTGGCAGCGTTTGGATGTCAAACCCGGGATGACCGGGGAATGGCAAGTCAACGGTCGCTCTCAAGTCCGCGATTTTGAAGATGTCATCCGTTTAGATTTAAAATACCAACAAAACTGGAGCCTGGTGTATGACTTGAAACTAATTGTTAAAACTGTAACAGTCCTTTTTAACAAAAATAGTGGCGCTGTGTAGGAGCCCTCAACAACCCAGCCCTGAACTTTCAGGTGCTGTTGCCGACGGGCGGCGGGAACTCAAACTTGATACTTAGTCAAGCAGACGATCGCTAGCAATACCTACGTTAGCATTAAGTGTTAAAATTCACACGCCCAGAAAATGCACAGCTAGTTGCCAGCTCTGCAATCAGAGCATTAATAATTAGCAATTAGCCAGTTCCAGTCATACTCAAATGCTCCCAGCATGATTTTCGAGGACGAGAAGAACTCACCTGTGTTTAGAAAAGTAGCGACTGCTAACACGGTCGAAGCTTAAATCACTGCCTCGCAAGCTGACTCGGAAATTTTCCCTATTTAAACGCCCTACCGAGGCGGCTTACAGTATCGGAAGTCTCTCATTTGCTGTGCGAGTAAATGGTGCGAAAGGAATGCTCACCTTGAGGCAAAACGGGCTTCTTCAACTCAAGCTTGACTTAACTAATATGTTGCCAAGACCTTGCCCTCCTTTTTCTCTCCCTCCGGCGCTGAGTACAGCGGTGGTGGGGGCCGACCTGGGGGAAGAAAGATGAAAGACAAGCAACCAAAGGCCGAGTGGCACCTGCAGGTTGAAACAGACCTGAATGCTTTAACATCCGTTTTGGAATGGTTGGAGAATATCGTTTTGCCAATGATACCAGCGGATTTCTGGTGGCAGTGTCGGCTGATAATCAACGAAGGCTTTACAAACGCTGTCCGCCACGCTCACCAGAACTTGCCCCCCACGACGCCCATAGACATTGAGGTAAAAGTGTTTGCCGATTACTTAGAAATTAGGATTTGGGACAGGGGTCAACCCTTCAACTTAGAAGCAAAGCTGCACTCGATCATGCAAGAGCAGCGCGATCCTTTGGACAGAGACGGAGAAAGGGGACTGGTGTTCATGTACAAGCTCACAGACGAGCTTCGGTATATCCGTACCGACGATCGCCGCAACTGCCTGGTAATGCGAAAAAACATTAGCTGAGGGCGCGATACCCGCCCGGTAAGGGCGGCTTCTTTCCCAAGCAGTGAAAGATCCCTCGCCCCTTATTGTCCTACCCGGAACCCAACCACATCCTCTGCAATTCTGCGGGTGCAGGCTCGATGCAAGCGGCTGCAGGACAATTTGCTTCAAAATAAATATTATGCGTATTCTAATTTATTCCTATAACTATTATCCAGAGCCGATCGGCATTGCCCCCCTGATGACAGAACTAGCGCAAGGCCTAGTCAAGCGCGGGCACCAAGTCCGAGTCGTCACAGGAATGCCCAACTATCCCCAGCGCCGGATTTATCCGCCATATGAGGGCCAATTTTACCTTACCGAAGAACACAACGGCGTCACAATTCAGCGCAGCTATCTGCGCGTCAACGGCCCCCACCCCAGCCTCCTAGACCGACTTGTGCTAGACGGCAGTTTTGTTGTCTCCAGCGCCGTCCAAGCCTTCAGAGGCTGGCGTCCCGACGTGATTTTCTCGACAATGCCCCCTTTACCGATTTGCGTCCCAGTCGCCTTTTACGGCTGGATTCGCGCTTGCCCGATCGTCCTCAACGTTCAGGATATCGTCTCAGAAGCAGCCGTGCGCGTCGGCTTGGTCAAAAAAAACGGACTGCTAGTTCGCATTGCTGACGCTTTGGAAAAATTGGCATACTGCACAGCCAGCCAAGTCAGCGTCATCGACAGCGGTTTTGTCAAAAAATTGCACTCTCAGGGAGTACCCCCGGAAAAAATAGTTTGCGTTCCCAATTGGGTTGATGTCAATTTCATTCGGCCGTTACCCAAGGAAAGTAACTCATTTCGAGAAACTCACAAACTCAAGGGCAAATTTGTCGTTCTCTATGCTGGCAATATTGCCCTAACTCAAGGCTTGCAAACAGTTGTCCAAGCAGCGGCTCGTTTGAAACACATACCCGAAATCGCTTTTGTAATTGTGGGGGAATCAACAGCCTTGGCG
This sequence comes from Microcoleus sp. B7-D4, assembly GCF_036705125.1. Lineage (NCBI taxonomy): Bacteria > Bacillati > Cyanobacteriota > Cyanophyceae > Oscillatoriales > Microcoleaceae > Microcoleus > Microcoleus sp. B7-D4. Next base: position 54,367 of record NZ_JAUBTT010000055.1, on the reverse strand, counting down.
CGCTTGCAACAAGATTGCGAAACTTACAAAGCTAATAATGTAATGCTGCTACCATTTGAACCGCGAGAAAAATTGCCAGAATTGTTAGCTGCTGCTGATGTTAGTTTAGTTGTACAAAAGCGCCGCGTTACTAACTTCAATATGCCTTCAAAAATTCAAGTAATTCTCGCCAGCGGCAGGGCTATTTTGGCGTCGGTTCCCGAAACTGGTACTGCCCACAAAGCTGTGCAGCAAAGCGGTGGCGGGGTGGTGGTAGCGCCGGAAGATCCGGAGGCTTTGGCGGAGGCTGTTGAGGATTTGTACCTGCACCCTGCTAAGGTGGATGCGTTGGGCGAACAAGGCAGAAGTTATGCTGTAGAGAATTACGGATTTGAGGAAGCTTTGAATCATTATGAAGCTTTATTTGCGGCGGTTGCAGCAAGTCATGGTGATAAGCTGTTGCAGCCTTTGCCGAAATAATAAGCTCATTAGGTTAGTGAGTACCGACCTTTATTTGTTTCTTGGTGAAACCGAATCTTAAGAGTTATAATGTATTTACTGTATTTAAAGAGCGAGTAATATTTAACTATTTTTACAATGCCTGCCAAAGACACCTATCACAATGCAGTTAAAAATGCCCTGCTAAAAGATGGTTGGATAATTACGGCTGACCCGTACTTCATCAAATATGAGGATGCGGAGTTGTATGCCGATATATAGCAATCCTAAATCAGTTGTAAAAATATGTAGGGGTAGTGCTACCCCTACTCCCCGTGCCTACCCCACCCAAGGCGGGGCAACCACGGGGGGTTTGCCCCTACAATAATTACACAAATCATTTAGGATTGCTATAGCAGCAGAAAAGCCGATCGCCGCAGAACGCCAAGGACAAAAAATAGTTGTTGAAATTAAAAGCTTTATTGGGCGATCGCTAATGTATGATTTTCACGGGGCACTCGGTCAATACATTGTCTACCGAAATCTGATTCAACTCACGGCTCCAGAATACAGGCTCTATTTGGCAATTGATGATATTGTATACCAAGATTTTTTTAAACGCAAGTCTATCCAAGTAATTACTAATGAAAATCAGGTTTTGTTAATGGTAGTTGAAATGGCAAAGGAGGAAATTCTGGAATGGATAAATTAGAATACTATCGCAATACAATTAAACAAATATTGACTGGATATTATGAAATGACAGTCAAAGGGGCGATCGCACTAGATGAATTAGAGCCAGAGCATCGTCTAGCATTTGACGAAGAACGAGATCACTATCTATGGTTTCATTCGGGCTGGGATGGCAAAAAACGGCTCCGCCACATTACCATGTATCTTCGGATTAAAGATGGTAAAATTTGGGTGGAAGAAGATTGGACGGATTTGTGCGTAGTTGATGATTTACTAGCAGCAGGAATTTCTAATGGCGATATTGTTTTGGGGTTTCATCATCCTAGCAAAAGACCTTTGACAGAATTTGCCACAGTTTGATGAAAGACAAAAATTTATAGCCTCATTTCACTCCCCCTGGCAAATGAGGGTAGTTAAGAGATGTTAAATAGTCATGCTTTAATGCAGTCGAGGTGGGATAATAATGCTCAGCATTAATGAGAGCGGGATACCTTGTCCTAATTCAAATTGAGTGTAAAGGCTATGGGCCCTAATGAAGCTGATACTTGTCGCAAATATGTTCTGCCAAAACTTCAAGAATGGGATACACAACCTCACTTTTTGACAGAACAATACTATATTGATGCAGGGCGAATTTTGACTACAGGAGGAAAAGTCCGCCGTCGCAAACGGAAATTTGCCGATTATCTTCTGTGTTACACTCGCGACTTCCCTCTAGCTGTTGTTGAAGCCAAACGTAAATATAAACACGCTCAAGACGGGCTTCAACAAGCTAAAGATTACGCCGAACTTTTAGGACTAAAGTTTGCTTATTCGACGAATGGGCAAAGCATTTATGAATTTGACTATACGACTGGGTTAATTACTCAAATGGACTCATTTCCCAGTCCTAATGAGTTATGGGTAAGGTTGAAACAATTCGAGGGATTGAGCGATGAAGTAGCAGAGGAACTGCTGACACCCTTTGATTTTACGGGTGGGAAAATCCCTCGTTATTACCAGCGCACCGCCATTCACCGAGCCCTCAAAGCTATCCTCAGCCGCCAAAAACGCTTGCTGCTAACCCTCGCCACTGGAACGGGCAAAACTACTGTTGCATTTCAAATCTGCCAAATGTTGTGGAATCTTGGCTGGAATGCAACCGACGAACACCGCAAACCCAGGATTCTATTTTTAGCAGACCGGAATATTCTAGTAGATGACCCGATGCTCAAAGACTTCTCGGCTTTTCCAGAGGATATTATTCATAAAATCCAAGGGGAAGCCGTCAAAAGCCGCGAAATTTATTTTGCTATTTACCAGGCAATTGCTAAAGATAAAAATCACCCTGGTTTGTATCGAGAATATAGCTCAGGTTTCTTTGATTTTATTGTGGTTGATGAGTGTCACCGGGGCAGTGCGCGGGATGATAGCAACTGGCGAGAAATTCTTGAATATTTCCAACCGGCTTACCAGTTAGGGCTAACTGCTACACCCTTACGCGATGACAATGTTGATACTTACCAATATTTCAGCAATCCACTTTATACATACTCCTTAGCCCAAGGTATTGAAGATGGATTTTTAGCACCTTATCGGGTGCATCGTGTAAGTACCAGTTACGATGCTTTGGGGTGGCGACCTAACCCTGACGACATTGACCGCTACGGGCGTGCTATTCCAGATGAAGAGTACCAGACGGGAGATTTTGAGCGGGCCGTTTCTCTTAAAGTCAGGACAGGGGCGATCGCGCGACACATTACAGACTTCCTTAAGAAAACTGACCGTTTTGGCAAAACAATTGTGTTTTGTGTGGATGAAGAGCACGTTTTGGAAATGGTGGCAACGCTTAACAACCTCAACGCTGACTTGACGAAGCAATATCCTGATTACGTTTGCCGCGTCACTTCCGCCGCTGGGGATACGGGGAAATCGCAACTCTACAAATTTAAAGACGTACTCACCCAGACACCTGCGATCGCAGTGACTTCCCGGCTACTGACAACTGGTGTAGACATTCCCACCTGCAAAAACGTTGTCCTGGCGCGCGTCATTCGATCGATGACTGACTTTAAACAGGTCGTTGGGCGCGGCACCCGTGTAGATGAGGACAATGGCAAACTGTTCTTCAACATCCTTGACTACACCCATAGCACCCGCTTGTTTGCCGATCCAGGCTTTGACGGCGAACCCGCTTTGATTGAAACCGAAGCAATGAATGATCAAGGGCAAACAATTGAAGGTAGCCAGCAAGTCATAGAACCCGAAGTGGATGAAGTTGAATCTCTTGAAGGTGATGCCCCTCGCGGCTTTACTGGTGTGCCTGATGATGACGATAGACCACCACGCAAATACTACTTTGATGGGGGTCAGTGCGAAGTCATCGGCGAAGTAGTTTATGAACTCGACCCCAACGGTAATCGGCTTCGTTCCTTCAAGCTGGTAGACTATACCAAAGAACAAGTCCGTATCCTCTACCGATCTGCCCTGGAAATTCAGCAGCGGTGGGTAAATCCAGAGGAGCGATCGCAGATTATTGACCAGTTAGCAGACCGAGGCATTGACTTTGAGGACTTGAAAACCGTTACCAATCAGCCCGACGCAGACCCCTTTGATTTACTGTGTCACATTGCGTTTAATGCCCCGGTGATGACTTGCCAGCAACGAGCAGAACGGCTAAAACGTCAGAAAAAAGACTTTTTTGACCAATACAGCGCTGATGCTAAGGCAATCCTGGAAATTTTGCTTGACGGTTACGCTCAAGGTGGGCCGCAGCAGTTGGTAATGCCAGCATCTCTGAAGGTGAAAGCGGTTGAGAAGTATGGCAATGTGCGGGAAATTGCCGCTAAATTTGGGGGGGCAGATAAATTGAAGCAGGCAGTCGAGCAGTTACAAACTTTGTTATACACAGCTTAATTATTCATGGTCAAACGCACAAAAACAAACGGTGACAGTAAACCCGTTACCACTGCTCAACGTCTGGGGAGCGTGATTAAGTCTGCACGAGATATCATGCGGAAAGATAAGGGAATGAATGGGGAGTTAGACCGTTTGCCCCAATTTACTTGGATTCTTTTTCTTAAACTATTAGATGATGCCGAAAAAGTCAGAGAAGAAGAAGCCTTTTTAGAGGGAAAAGTTGATAAGTACAAACCGCTGATTGAATCGCCTTACCGCTGGCGAGATTGGGCTGCTGATGATGAAGGGATGAGCGGCGATGATTTGCTCAAATTCATTAACAATGATGAGGTAACGCTGCGGGACGGGACAAAAAGCCCTGGTTTGTTCGCTTATTTGCGGAGTCTTCAAAGCGCGACGGGGCGCGATCGCAAAGATGTTATTCGCCAAGTTTTTAACGATGTCACCAACCGCATGATTAGTGGTGCATTGCTGCGAGATGTGGTCAACAAGGTTAATGATATTCACTTCGATAACTCAGAAGAAGTGAACATCCTCAGCAACCTCTACGAGTCGATGCTCAAGGAGATGCGGGACGCTGCGGGCGATTCCGGCGAGTTTTACACACCCCGCCCCGTAGTGCGGTTTATGGTGAAAGTGCTTAACCCGCAACTGGGTGAAACCATCCATGACCCGGCTTGTGGCACGGCTGGGTTTTTGGTGGAAGCTTACGAACATCTCAAGGCACAATGTCAACCTAAAGATTGGGAGATTCTGCAATCAACTTTATCTGGAATTGAAGCCAAGCCCTTGCCATTTATGCTGGCTCAAATGAATTTACTATTGCACGGCGTTGAGTATCCAGACGTTGAGCGAAAAAATAGTTTAGCCAGAGCTATCAACCAGATTGGGGTTAAAGACCAAGTTGATATCATCCTGACTAATCCGCCCTTTGGTGGTGAAGAAGAGGAGACAATTAAAAAGAATTTCCCCCCGGAATTGCAGACATCGGAGACGACTCTGCTGTTCATTCAGTTAATTATGCGCTTGCTTAAGCAAAAACAGAAATCGGGACGGGCGGGAATCGTAGTCCCAAACGGTACTCTATTCGGGGATGGGATTTGTGCCAAAGTTAAGGAAAGGTTGCTAACTGATTTTAACCTGCACACGATTGTTAGATTACCAAATGGAGTCTTTGCACCTTATACGGGCATCCCAACCAATTTGTTATTTTTTGATGCTTCAGGGACGACAGAAGACATTTGGTATTATGAGTTAACTCTCGCAGACGGTCGCAAGAATTACAGCAAAACCAAACCAATTCAAGATGATGAGTTTAACGAGTGCTTAGGGTGGTGGAACAATCGCCAAGAAAGCGATCGCGCCTGGAAGTACAACTTTAGGGAAACTTACGACAAAGCCAAGACTGAAGCGCAGCCCCATTGGGATGCTGCTAGAGAATCTGAGACGATCGCCAACCAGTGCGCCAAAAAAGTCAAGGAGTTAGACGGGCAAATCCAAACGCTCAACGCCTCTATTCTTGACTTTGCTCCACCTGACCACATTAAAGCTCAGAAAGTACAAATTAAACTACTTAAGGACAAGCAAGCCGAAACGCGACAAGAGGAACAGCAGCAGCGCCAAATTTCTAAGGATTTTCAGGCTAAGGGTGATGCAATTTACTGGGCTATTTTCAACCTAGACAAGAAAAACCCTAAGGTTCTAGATGATTTTGAGCATTTACCGCCAGAGCAATTAGTTGCCGATATCTGGGTCAAAGAACAGCGGATTTTGGAGTTGCTTGCAGAAGTTCGTAAAGAGTTACAGAGAGGTTTAAAATGAAACAGTTGAGTGCATCTAAGGAACGAGCACTTAAAAATGCAGTGATTTTGGCAGCACAGTCTTTCGTCTTCCAAGCACTTACGCAGCATTATGGTCTTAGCCATCAACTCTTTAAATTTTGTACCAAAATAGGGAGTGGATCTACACCTAAAGGAGGGAAAGCTATTTATGTTTCTGATGGGATACCGTTTATAAGAAGCCTCAACGTTCGCCACTATGAGTTTAACGAGGAAAATTTGGCAAGAATTCCTCCTGAAATAAAAGAAGCAATGTCAGGAACGTGTGTTTTACCTGGTGACGTTTACTTAAATATTACTGGAGCCTCAATAGGTCGTTCTTGCTGTGCTCCAGAAAAACAATGTCCTGCAAATGTCAGCCAGCACGTCTGTATTATACGTCCAATTAAAGAGCTTTTAGACTCTCGCTTTTTGATGTACTGGCTCAATGACAGTGCTACTCAAGAAGAAATTAATACGATTCAGAAAGGCGCAACTCGACAAGCTCTTACAAAACGGCAAATTGAAAACTTTAGACTTCCTGCAGTTCCCCTTAGCGAACAAAAAGAAGTAGCCGCGTTTCTTGAAGCCGTGAGACTCAGAAAAAATTATCGTGAAATTAAGCTGCCATTGCATCTTCAGCATATTGCCCCTGCTATCGCACGGATAGAGGAACTAGCAGCTAAGGTAGAGGAGGCGCGGGGGTTGCGGCGGCAGAGTGCTGAGGAGGCTGATGGTCTACTTAAAACAACCATTTCTAATCTTTTTTTGAAGGGGGCAAAAGAGGGCTGGACGGGAGGAAGGCTCGGAGATTATGTCTTAGATGATTGCTATGGCACTTCTGAGAGAACAACTGAGGATGAATCCGGAACGCCTATTCTAAGAATGGGGAACATTCAAAATGGCTGCTTAGACTTACGCGATTTAAAATATTTTCATTTAGCCGAAAAGGAACGCCAAAAGTTATTACTTAAAAAAGGTGATATTTTAGTAAATAGGACGAATAGTGCTGAACTTGTCGGAAAATGCGCTGTTTTTGATATTGAAGGTGAATATGCTTTTGCTTCTTACATTATTCGTCTGCGTCTTGATCTTGAACGAGCCGATCCCAGACTGGTTGCTGCATACATCAATTCCCCCGCTGGACGTACCTACAGCAATTTCCAGGTTTATGGAGTACGGTTGCAAGGGTTTGTCAACCAGTTTGGTAAGTGCTTGGGATTAAGGTGTACTTTATTTGCCTGGAATCTGCTGTATATGTTTAGCGAACGCAAACAAATGACTGGTCAAGCTAACGTTAATGCTACTCAATTAAAAGCTTTACCAATTGCTCTCCCCCCCCTTTCCGAACAACGTCGCATCGTCGCCTACCTCAACAACCTGCAATCAAAAGTAAACTCCCTCAAGCGTCTGCAAACCGAAACTGCTGCCGAACTGGATGCCCTGCTGCCATCTATCCTCGACAAAGCATTTAAGGGGGAACTGTGAAACTAGCTAGCAGTGAAGGTTTATTGATACGATCGCCCCTTGCAGATCCAATTACTTCAATAAAAGGCAGATTCAACAGCATTAATATCAAATTAGCCTAATCCGATATAAACGCCTCAGTATCTACCACCACTGCTGCATGAGTTGGGCCTTCTCATAATTCAACCAAATTAACTAAATTTCGGTTGTTGTCGATCGATAGTCTACCTACTTAACTATTTTGCTTCAAAAGAGCCGATCGCAACCCCGAACAACAGCACCGCAGTACCTACCAATATCGCCGGCCTCGGCACTTCCCCAAGCACCAAATAACCCATACAAGCAGCCGATCGAAACAAAACGCTAAAATAGTAGCTCATACAATTTCGGAGTTAATATTTGACACTTGCACCCGCGCGCGAAAACGTCCTAGCTTGGCTCTCTGAGCGCGTTCCTGCTGCCCGCATCAAACACATCCTCGGAGTCGAACAGGTAGCAGGTGACTTGGCTCGCCATTACGGTCTCGACGAAGCAAAAGCCCGATCGGCCGGTTTGTTGCACGATTTGGCAAAATACTTCAAACCTCAACTGCTGCTGCAAATGGCCCAGAAGGAAGGTTTAGAGTTAGACTCAGTGTTGGAAGCACACCCGCATTTGCTGCACGCAGACGCGAGCGCGATCGTCGCCAGAGACGAATTCGGGGTGGTCGATCGAGAAATTTTGGACGCAATCGCCAATCACACCCTCGGCAGACCAAACATGAGCCAGCTCAGTTGTACCGTATTCATAGCAGATACCATAGAGCCAAGCCGCGGCAACACAGCCCAACTAGAAGCACTGCGCGAGGCAAGCTTGCAAAATCTTTATGCAGCCGTGTGGCAAACTAGCGATTATTCTCTTAAATATTTGCTAGAAACTCGCTGCTACATCCACCCCCGCACCGTACTTACGCGGAATTGGGCGCTGCAAATGGCCCGCGAATCGCCGGAAACAGGAAATTCGACGGAGAAGTCGATCGAACAAATCACAAGTTAAAAGTAAAATTTACCAGAAATCCTGTCCTTACTTTTGGCTTCAACCTAACTCCTATTTCCCGTCTCAAACTGCCAACAACCGATCGCGAAAACGCACCGATTCCCCCTTACCCTATCAATTAGGAAATTAAACACTTAATGTCTGATCTAACTCAACTCCAATACTCCAGGGCCCAGTCTACAACAACCGACGGCACCTCCTCAGACGAAGCTCGTGGCCTGATCATGACCGTTGCCCAAGCAGCCGATGACCGCAAAGCAGTAGATATTGTATTGCTCCGCGTGTCAGAAGTATGCTTTTTGGCAGACTACTTTGCGATCGTCACCGGATTTTCCAACGTGCAGGTACGAGCCATCTGCCAAGCGATAGCAGACCAAGTTGAAGAAGAGTGGCAACGCTTGCCACTGCGTACACAAGGGCTATCAGACGCTAGTTGGGTCGTCATGGACTACGGCGACGCGATCGTTCACATTTTGAAGCCTCAAGAGCGGGAGTTCTACAATTTAGAAGCGTTCTGGGGACACGCCGAACGCATTGACTTTTCCCCCACGCCGTGAGGATGGCTAATGTGAAAAACGTTTCAGCTTCTATTTGTCCCGTTCCGCAAGAACAGCGACCGATAAATGAATACCAAGAACTTAAAGAATCCTGGTTTTTTAGCTGGGTAACACTCAATTGGCCCGGATACCTGGCAAAACTAGCTTGGGTGTGGGCTTGGAGTTGCTTGGTATCGGTGCCGATAGCTGCTTCTAGCTTTGCTCCTGTCAAGTATCCAGCTCAGTTTGTCCTGTGCGGTGCCGCAGGTGCCGGTTTTATTCTAGGATTAGCTTTGCTGCGACTCTACTTGGGTTGGTTCTACGTGCGATCGCGCCTTTCAAATCCCACGGTCGTCTACGAAGAGTCTGGCTGGTACGATTGTCAATCTTGGCCTAAAACTCCCGAAGTTTTGCTTCAAGACCAGTTGATTGTCAACTACCAACTAGAACCAATTCTCAGGCGTCTGCGGCAGACATTTTATGGTTTGACAGTGTTGCTGGTTGCCGGGGGACTAACTTGGAGTTGTTTGTAATCGGGAAGGGAAGGGAGTTTTGAGTTTTGAGATTGCCGCCCACAGCCAACGCCGGCACACTCCCGTGCATGAGTCAGAAACGATCGCAGAAAGATTAACTTTATAACTCGTAACTGGCAGCTCGCAACTCAAAACTTCCACCGGCCTCAATCTAAAATCTAAAATCTAAAATCTAAAATTGATATGACAAGGGGAAAACGAACCCAAGCTCCCGAACTGGAAGTCACACTGCTGCGCGAAGGTATTGTGGAATCGAGGCACCGCGCCCAGGCCGCTGTCTGCGATAACCGCGGGCGCGTTCTGTCCGTTGCTGGTAACTCCGAAACGGCCTCATTTGTCCGTTCTTCACTCAAGCCTTTTCAAGCTTTGGCGGTGACGGGGACTGGCACTTTAGAACGCTACGAATTGACCGATCGAGATTTAGCGATTATTTGCAGTTCCCATCAAGGTACGATCGAGCAATCGCGCCAGGTATTTAACGTCCTGTGGCGCTGCGACATTGACCCCTCTAAACTTCAATGCCCCATTCCCGAAGGCAAAAAGAGCGCCCTGCAATACAATTGCTCCGGGAAACACGCCGGAATGCTGGCTGTCTGTCAGCAACTGCACTGGCCTCTGGACACTTATTTACGCCGCAAACATCCTGTCCAGCAGCTTATTTTAGGCAAAGTGGCTGACTTGCTGGCAATGCCTGCCGAAGAGTTTATCAGCGCTCGTGACGACTGCGGCGCTCCTACCTATCTGTTGCAGTTGGGGCAAATGGCGTCTTTGTACGCTCAGTTAGCCTCCGGCAACAATGTGGATATGGAGCGGATTGTCCGCGCTATGACTCATCACCCGATGATGGTTGCGGGTGAGGGCAAATTTGACACGGAACTGATGCGCTTGACTCAAGGGGAATTGGTGAGCAAGTCCGGCGCCGAAGGGGTGCAGTGCATTGGCCGCGTTGGTGAAGGCATGGGCTTGGCAATTAAGGTGACGGATGGAGGAAAGCGTGCTCAATTTGCTGTGGCGATTCACTTGCTCAAGCAGTTGGGGTGGATTACTCCGACGATCGCCGAAACTCTGGCGGAGACTTACCTCACTCTCAGTGAGTTCAAGCGCTTGGAGGTAATCGGGGAAGTTTCGATGCTTTAGGGCGATCGAGACTCGCTCGCCGATTTCAGCAACCCCTCCCACAATCTAAAAAGTTTTTTTGATGGAGGGGTTGCAATTTTCAGAAAGATATGTTTATATTAGTAAAGAGACAAAAAGCGACGCGGGATAGAGCAGCCTGGTAGCTCGTCGGGCTCATAACCCGAAGGTCAGTGGTTCAAATCCACTTCCCGCCACCAAATTCAAGCGAACCCTGTAATCGTTAAGGTTTCAGGGTTTTGTTTTTGGAAACCACTAAAGAGAGATAAAGCGACGCGGGATAGAGCAGCCTGGTAGCTCGTCGGGCTCATAACCCGAAGGTCAGTGGTTCAAATCCACTTCCCGCCACCAACTTAAATAAGACAAGCCCCGGCATCCTAAAAGTTGCTGGGGTTTGTTTTATGCCGTCTGTTTGATGCCGTCTGCGATCGCATCTTCGACAGATTGAAAGCAGTTTATTTTAGGCGGCAACAAAAATGAGGACACAGCAGTGCTGTGTCCCTACTGTATATTTGTATTTTTCTAATTGAGACAAAATAAGACCAACCCTCAACCTAAACACTCAACCCTATACTTTCCGACGACCGTTTGTGCAAGCTTTATTTGTTAAAAAATTGCAATCCGATATCCATATTTTTTAACTCAGGATTGTGAACTACCAGACGCTGACCACTTAAGTGGTACAGCGCTGGCTTCCTGATTCAACGGGGCGGGGCGTCCCACAAAACCGAAGTTTTACCAGATCGACTTACATCCCCTCCACAGGCAGAAGCGCTAGTTCCTAACGCCAAAATCCGCAAGGCTTCATTTCTAATATTGGTTGCCGCGTTTACGTCACGATCGTGGTGAGTACCACAATGCTGACAACTCCATGCTCTAATATCAAGAGTGAGATTCTCAACTCGATTTAGACATACATGGCAAGTTTTAGAACTCGGAAACCATCTATCGATTTCGACATATTGCTTTCCTTCGCTCTGGGACTTGTACTTGAGCATGGTACAAAACATACCCCAGCCAGCATCACTAATAGCTTTGGCTAGATTATGATTCTTTACCATGCCTTTGATGTTGAGATTTTCCACTGCAATAACTTGGTTTTCGTTAACTATCTTGCGGGATAGCTTTTGTAGAAAATCTTCCCGGCATCGGGCAATCTTGGAGTGAACTTTTGCCACCGCCCGTCTTGCCTTTTTCCTGTTTTGACTGCCTTTCTTTTTGCGAGAAAGCTTTTGCTGCTTACGTTTTAGGTTCCGCTGACGTTTAACAAAATGCTTGGGATTGCCAAACTTAGAACCATCACTGGTAATCGCAAAATGAGTCAACCCGACATCAATGCCAATAGCTTTACCTGCTGGGACGGATTCAGGCTTTTCTTTCCCGTCGTCAGTCAAAACAGAAATAAAGTGTTTGCCGTCTGGGTTACGAGACACGGTAACGGTCTTGATGTCGCCCTCGAAATCACGGTGCCGCCGACAGAAAACTAAACCAATTTTAGGTAAATTAATATAGTCACCGTCAAATTTGACATTTTGAGGATAACTGATCGACTGCCTGTCGTGCTTGGCTTTGAATTTGGGTGGCATCGCCCTCTTGTCAAAGAAGTTTTTGTAGGCAGTAGATAAATTCAATGCAACGACCTGCAAGCATTGAGAATAGGGTTCTTTCAACCATTCGTATTCTTTCTTGAGTGCAGGGAGCAAACCTTGTATGTATGCTCTCGATAGTCCTTTCCCGGTATTCTTGTAAGTTTCTTGACACAGATTCAAAGCATAATTCCAGAACCATCTCGCACAGCCAAAAGACTTTGCCAGCAAGACATCTTGCTCATCTGTGGGATAAATTCTGTACTTGTAAGCTTTATACATTTATCAGGAGTGCAGAATACCGGTAAAAATATCATACGCGCACAAAAACGATATTGATTCGCTGTCGCTCAATTTATTTTCTGACTCATTTTCATCCCGACGCTCACCTTCGGTAGAGCGCGGGACTTCCCATTCGCATTAGTTAAATTGCTAAGTTGGCTGAGCTTCCATCCAATCAAAAATCAGGTTTAATTGTTCCAGTGTTACTAACCCGTACTGCCACAGAACCATCGGCAGTTCGCTGGCATCTTGTTCACCGTGTCGGAGAGCAACGGCGATCGCAGAATTCGATATTGCCAACTCTCCCCGCAAATAATCGATCAGTTGAGCCTTTCTCATCACCTTCACCGCCTGTTTTATGCGCTATTGTAAAGATATGTAGCTAATCAGTCTGTATCGGAAGTTTAATTGGTCTAATCTTAGGTTCACAAAAAAGAACCCAGTGTGATGGAAACCGCACAAAACTTGTGATAAAACTCAGATAAAAAAGCGATCCCAGTCACAAGAACTGGGAGAATCAAAAATAGGGTTCCGCGATCGCTCGCTTCAAATGAATTCATTTAAAATTGCTAAAGTCCTAGCAGAAGCTGAACTCCCGCTTCTGTACCGCTGTCGGTTTGTTTTGGAGGTAAAGGATTTCCTTGACGCTGGGCGTCCGAAGGAGTAGTAATAAATTCCAATGGGCCCTCGATTTTGAGGCGAAATGTGTCGCCCAAGCTTCTTTCCCTTCTAGCAGAATTAGCCGCCGTTTCTGGTTCACTAATCAAGTTTTGGTAGTCCGAGTCTAAGGTTCTGTCCTCCACAGTCCTCAACGAGTCGCCTGATAAAGTCGTTTCCGAATATTGGGGCGCTGGTTGCAGTCTTTGTTGCGCGAGAACCGCCGGCGTCAAACCGATAAAAATTGAGCTCAGTCCGAGAGCAGTGCCAAGAGTAGCAATAACTGCGTTCATCATCCATGCCTCCGCTAGTTGCATCCTACTATGCTGATTGTACCCAGTCGCAATTAAGTTGTACTCTATCAAAAGTAGCTGCTTGTGGAGATATCAATTGCAGTTGCTGTGAAAACTTATAACTTTGGATACCGTTATCGGAAAAATAAAACTGACGCAGCCACCGGGTTGAAACGCCAAAATACGTCATTTCAGGCACGAGTCAACCAAAAACTCGATTGGTTTGATTAGCGCGCGTCAGGAGTGGAAAAATAGTTAGTGCTGGACGCACGGGCGGCGATCCATCGGTTGTTTTTCACGAAAATAGTTCGTTGCAGACCGCCAAAACGCTAAAAAAACCTGGTTTGAGATACCTGTTCAAAAAAAAATGCAACGGCCGGCAAATTCTAAACCCTTACAGAACCAGTCTTTCTGAATTCTTTAATTCTGGAATCTCAAATCTATAATAGTATGAGCGTGTAGAGTGAGTCCAGGATTGATACGCATTCATCTCGATTGCCCCTGTTCTCAAAGCGGACGATCGCGCTAAGATGGCGGTGGCAGTCGTTAAAAATTCAGTTGCCAGCGACCAATTCCGAACTCTTAACAGCACTTGGCCTACTAAAACCATCTCAACTTCAAAACCGGCGCTCATCAGGCTGTACTTTACCGAAATGTTCGGGGTTCGTAATATTTCTGCTTCATCATGCCAATCAGATATTTGACCGACCAAATTTTAAAAATGTCAGGCAAAGTGCCAATTCGCATCGTCCTTGTTGTGCCTTTTGCCCTCCAGACTTTCGCGGCGGTAGGGTTGACGGGGTGGCTGTCGCTGCGGAACGGGCGCATAGCCGTCAACGATGTGGCCGCACAACTGCGGACAGAAGTCACATCGCGTATCCAGCAACATATTAATAGTTATATTGAAACGCCACACCAAATCAATCAGCTCAATCTCGATGCCATCCGTCTCGGCATTGTGAACCTGCAGGATAGTGAGAGTTTGCAACGCTACTTCTACAAACAAATCAAAATTTTTGATAAAATTAGCTACATTCAATTCGCATCCGAAGAAAAAGATTTTATTGGAGTTGAACGCCTCGACGACGGCAAGTTGCAAGTTCAGATTTCTAATCCATCTACTGGCTATAATTTGCATAGCTACGCGCTGTCCGAGTTCGAGGAACCAACCAAGCTATTAAAAACTACTCTCAACTACGACCCCCGTGTCCGACCTTGGTACATAGCTCCGGTGCGCGCAGGCAAACCGACTTGGAGTAAAATCTATAATTTTTTTGACGCTCCAAAACTAGCGATTACGGCTGCTCAACCAGTTTATGGCGATGATGGTAAACTGATTGGCATCCTGGGTTCTGACTTGGCCCTTGCCAAGCTCAATCAATTCTTGGAAACTCTAAAAATTGGGAAATCAGGACAGACTTTTATTGTAGAAAGGTCTGGGCAATTGGTGGCAAATTCTACTAGGGAACCGCCATTTATTGTTAGCAATGGTGTTGCGAAACGGATTGTGGCAACGAGCAGCAAGAATGTTCTCATTCGATCGACCGCCCGCTATTTGACAGAACACTTCGGGGATTTGCACAAAATTGACAGATCTCGCCAGTTAGATTTTACGATCGACGGTCAACGGCAATTTCTACAGGTGACGCCGCTTTTAGACAGCAGGGGCCTCGACTGGTTGATTGTGGTGACGGTTCCTGAAGCCGATTTTATGGAAAGGATTCATGCCAACACTCGGTATACTGTGGTGATGTGTCTGGGTGCTTTGGTGCTGGCAACGGCGATTGGCGCTCTGACTTCTAGGTGGATTGTTGTACCGATTCGGCGTCTGAGCAAGGCTGCGGAGGCTTTGTCCCGGGGAGAATGGGACGGGATGGTGGTAGATTCCCGGTTGATGGCGTCTGTAAACCGGGAGGATGAGGTGGGTGTCCTGGCTCGCTCTTTTAATATGATGGCCGCTCAATTGGAAGAGTCGTTTACTACTCTCGAAGATCGGGTACAATCTGCGATCGCCGACAAAAATGAATTAATTATTTCTCTGAAAAACTCGCAGCAAAAACTGGCTCTCCATCTTCACCAAACTCCTTTGGGAGCGATTGAATGGAATCTAAACTTTGAAGTAGCGGAATGGAATTTGTCAGCGGAAAGAATTTTTGGATACAACCGCTTGGAAGCAATGGGATGCCACGGAGTCGATCTCATAGTTCCTGAAAGTGCTAAGGAGTATGTCAGGCAACTATCTATAACTTTGCTGACTAATACAGGAGGAGTTACCAGCCTTAACGAGAACATCAGAAAAGACGGCAAAATAATTCTGTGCGAGTGGTACAATACGACTTTGGTTGATGCTGACGGCAGCATCATTGGGGTGGCATCGCTGATTCAGGATGTGACTGAATTTCACAGTGCTGTGGAGAAGTTGCGGGCTAGCGAGGAGCGGTTTCGCCAGTTGGCAGAAAATATTCATGAGGTATTTTGGATTAGAGAACCCAATCAAAAACAGCTAGTTTATGTGAGCCCTGCTTGCGAAAAAATATGGAATTTGAGCTGTCAGAGTTTGCAGTCAGAACCGGAGGCTTTTTGGGATGCTATTCACCCGGAGGATGTCGATCGCGTCAAGGCTGCTTTTGAGAAACAGGTGCGGGGCGATTATGATGAGGAGTATCGGGTAGTGCGATCCCCTACGGGGGCTACGCCAACGGACGGTTCAGTTTGCTGGGTGCGCGATCGGGCTTTTCCAGTCCGCAGCCAAACCGGAGAAATTTACCGCATTGTCGGTATTGCTGAAGATATTACCCAGCGAAAATTAGCAGAAGAATTCCAAAAAGTAGCTCAAACTGCTCAAGCAGCAAACCAAGCCAAAAGCGCCTTTTTAGCTAATATGAGCCACGAATTGCGAACTCCCCTCAACGCGATTATTGGTTACAGCGATATGCTCAAAGAAGACGCCGAGGATTTAGGCTGCGAAGATTTTATTCCCGACTTACAAAAAATTCAAACAGCGGGGAAACACTTGCTATCTTTAATTAGCGACATTCTAGATATTTCTAAGATTGAAGCGGGGCGGATGGAACTTTACTTAGAAACTTTCAACCCGGTTAATTTAATTGACGAGGTAGTTTCTACTGTCAAACCCTTGGTAGATAAAAATTCTAATAAGTTTGAAGTTGATTGTGCTGACGACTTGGGAATGATGTATGCGGACATTACCAAAACTCGTCAAATATTGCTCAACCTGCTGAGCAATGCAGCCAAATTTACGGAACATGGCACTATTAGCCTCTGTATTGAAAGAGTTAAACATGACAGCTTAACCACTCAAGAAATAGGAGAACCTTCCGACTCAATAATTTTCCGGGTAGCTGATACGGGCATTGGGATTCCCCCCGAACAATTGCAGCATTTATTTCAAGCATTTATGCAGGGCGACGCATCAACTACCCGCAAGTATGGCGGCACGGGTTTGGGATTGACTATTAGTCGTCACTTTTGCGTGATGATGGGTGGCGATATGCACGTTGAAAGCGAGTTAGGTTGCGGTTCGGTTTTTACTGTGTGCTTGCCGGCCCGCGTTGAATTATTGGTCAGCAGTTAGTCTTGCTATCCGGGACGCAATTGTTATATCATTTCCGGTAACACCGGAATGATGTTGACAGTTGACAGTTGACTGTTGACGCCGTGAACAGTCAACTGTCAACGCCGTGAACACTGAACTCGAATTTACTATTCCGATGCTAACGGATTTGATCTTACACAAGAAACCAGGTTTATTGACAAAAAACCTACGCTTTTAGATAATTTATGAGCAATAAACCAAGGTGATGATAGGATGCAGCCTCAGTCTTATTCTAGTTAATTCGCCGTTTCTGCCGCCCCAAAAGTTGAGCTGTTAATACGCCGCCGACAAAGCCAAAGAAATGCGCTTGCCAGGAAACTCCCGGCTGCGACGGCAAAACTCCCCAAATTAAACTGCCGTAGAAGAAACCGACAATTAAAGATACCAAAATAGATGTAAAGCTGCGTTCAAAATAGCCCCGTAGCAGCAAGAAGCCGAAGTAACCAAAGATTAATCCGCTGGCACCAATGTGAACGGAATTAGGCGCGCCAGTCAGCCAAACTCCGAATCCGCTGACTAGCACAGTGACGGCACTCACAATAAAAAAGTCGCTCATTTCTCGCAGCATTATCAACCAACCCAATGTCACAAAAGGGAGGGTATTGGCGGCTAAGTGAGCAAAACTGCCATGCAGAAAAGGCATCAACAGGATGCCTTGAAGTCCGTCGAGGCTGCGGGGGCGGACTCCGTAGGCATTCAGCCTGCCTCGGAACAGGAATACATCGACAATTTCGATAATCCAGAGGAGGGAGACGAAGCCGCCGAGAATGGCGGCGTGGCTTTGCAATTCGCGGGTGATAGCTTTGGTTTCTGGGTTGCTCATGGGTGGTGAGGGCGGTGATACCGATTATTTCTAATTGTATGAGTTTCTGGGCGATCGCGAGCAAAGATTGTTGGGTCAAGGTTTCAGGGTTTTTTGCAGCAGAGCTTATTTAGAAATATTATAAGTTTTATTAAAAGTTCCGCATTTTCACGTATAGGATAATTCACCTGGATGCGTCACAATTGTAATTGAACTACAAAAGGAGAGTCAACCGAAGGTTGAAGCTAAAACGTAGAAGACAGAATTTTTACCCTATCAATCAATTGTTGGGCTTGAAATGAGGACACTTTTTAGAGCGCACACCGTCTTTTAAAAAATCAGGAACTACTTTTCTCGCCCTAAGTCATAAATTTAAGAAGTTCAATCCGGTAAAGCAAAACGAGATGCTGTAGATACTGATTGTAGATAATATCGCACAAGCTCTACAGAGAGTTCTTGGCACCTCGTTATAAAAGAGGAAGAGAGCAAAATGAACGTATTTGAGCATACAGTCTCCTACCGAACTCTGCCACATTGGGTAGGATTTGGCAAACAAGAAACCGCCGTTAATGTCGCTACAATTTCTCAACCTTACGGTCAAAATCCACACTTTGACCCCTTGCATCCGCTAAAACAATGGCTTGATAACACTGCAATTAAAAGTCAAAAGTTGGCTCGGTTGCTGTGTAAGTTTATTCCCAGCCAGTGTCCGTTTGAGCGAGAAGTCAAAATTGGCGATCGCACTTTATTATCCATTCCGCCGCTGTGCAAGTTAAATCCGCTTTACGAGCAAGTGGTTGGGCTGCGCTTTCGAGCTTTGTGTTATTTGGCGGACGAGTGTGGCGAAGATGTAACTCCTTATTGTTAATTCTGCAAAAACTTAAATTTTTCACTGTCTTTTCACCCTCCCTTCTCCTTGTTGGGGAGGGTTTTTGTTTTGTGCAGGCTTTCCGGGATAAAAAGTGCGCTCAATTTCTTGATCGTCGAGTAAATCAGCTTTAAATCCCTTCTTTTTTTATTGATATTTACCTCAAGGGTAGTTGTTTGGGAGGTTTTGGTGGTTCGCCTCTTGCGTAACTTTATTGGGTAATCTCCCAAAAGATGTACGGTTCTGCCCCCGCCACAGCGCTATGAGCTAGATACCATTAGAAAAGTGTCAATCGATTTTAGATTTTAGATTTTAGATTTTAGAGGCGACCCCAGGGATAAATGCGGGGGCTTGAGGATTTTCGATTTTCGATTTTGGATTGGTTCCACGGATAAATCACGTGGCGGGTACCACCTTTGAAATTCTTGGTCAAGGACATCACCAATCTATGTAGGTTGAGCAGTGGAGTGGGGCAACCCACAATTAAAGTTCAGGTTTACTCCCCACATTTTTTACAAAATTGATATATTAGTAATTTGGGCAAATATTTAAGCGATTTCAAGAATATAACTAACACTAAATGTCAAAATCACGAACTCGGTAATTACCGGGTACAATTTATCAAATATTTCAAGAATATAACTAATACAAAGTGTTGAAAAAAACGTTTTTTGCCGTAATTATTGCGCTTTTATCTTTTATGGTTGCACTCATCCTATCAGCTCAAAGTTCTGAGGCTGTCAATGAACTATATGTATTTGGGGACAGCCTTTCGGATATGGGAATGGTGTTTCGATCGAGCGGGGGTCAATATCCGCCTCGTTCGACTTACTTTCAAGGGCGTTACTCGAATGGTAAAGTTTGGGTAGAGTATCTTGCCGATCGCCTAAAGTTGCCGCCTGAACGAGTCACTAATTTAGCCTATGGAGGTGCAACAACGGGGAGCGATCGCAATAGCCTTGTCCCTGGTGTGTTAGCTCAAGTTCAGTCATGGACTAAATCCCAAAAACAGGCAAATCCTCATGCGCTGTATGTACTGTGGGCGGGTGCAAATGACTATTTGCAGGGGGTAAATAATGCGAATGTTCCCGTTGAAAATGTGGGGAGGGCGATCGCGTCTCTTGCTGATGTGGGTGCCAAAAATATCCTGCTGGCAAATTTACCAGATTTGGGGCAGTTACCGGCGACGCGAACAGGCGCTAATTCTGCAAGGCTGACTGCATTAACACAAGCACACAATCAGGGTTTGAGGCGAACAGTTAAGGTATTAAGTCAACAGCATTCTGACTTAAAGATTGCGACTCTGGATGCTAATGCGCTTTATCGGGAAGCGATCGCAAACCCGGCTAAATATGGCTTGACTAATGTGACGAGTGCGTGTTTATCGGGTGGAGGTGTTTGTGGTAGTCCCGATCGATTTTTGTTTTGGGACGGCATTCATCCGACGACTGCCGCACACAAAATTTTGGGGGAAGCAGCATCCGCAATTGTGCAGGAGAGCGGGATGATTAAATCTGGATTGGGGACGCTTCGGTAAACCATTTTAAGGCTCGACGGGCGCCACAAGACCGGGATGCTCCCTTGGAGTAGAGGTTGACATGATTTTTTGCATGAGAGCAAGATTGGCTCATCTGATATTGTAGAAATTTCTCTCGTGGGCGATCGCACTTTATTATCCATTCCGCCACTGTGCAAGTTAAATCCGCTTTACGAGCAAGTGGTTGGGCTGCGCTTTCGAGCTTTGTGTTATTTGGCTGACGAGTGCGGCGAAGATGTAACTCCTTATTGTTAATTCTGCAAAAACTTAAGTTTCTCACTGTCATTTCACCCTCCCTTCTCCTTGTTGGGGAGGTTTTTTTTATTTTGAGATTATTCGGCGGTTGAAACCTGTTATATCAATTCCGGTTGCACCGGAATTATTGTTGACTGTTGACTGTTGACTGTTGACTGTTGACTGTGAGTCGAAAAACTGAATGGTTGAGTGTTAACTGTTGACTCGATTTTATTATTCCGATGCAACCGGAAACGATATTAACCTCAAACTCAAATGTGGCGAAGCGCCGGTCATTTGAGATCGAGGTTAAATTAGACAAACTTTCGTCTGCCTCAGCAGACAAGCCAGATATTCTGTTAGAGCCCCGGCTTTTTGAAAAAGTCGGGGCTCTAAAGCCCGATCGCATTTAAATACTAAAGGGAGCGAATCACTCGTTGTTCGAGAATGCGTTTGCCTTTGTTATAAATACTAAGGCTAGCTCCTGTAACGATGTAATCGTAGGCACCATTTGTGGCCACGTAACCAGTCCCCTCTTCAGTACGAGCACGCAGGGCGATTGTGCTGCCGTTACTCTTTTTAACGCCGTAGTAATATAGTTGATTGGCGTGGTTATAGCACAGATAAATCCGAAAGTTGCTGGTCTCGAAATAGTTTGCCAGTGTCTGTCTTTTGCGAGCACAAAAATCTCTAACCTGTTTTTGGGGAGTGGATACATTAGCTATTTGTATGGTTTCAATCGGAGACTGAGTGCGAGACGCTGTTGGTGCAGTGCTTGTGTTCGATTGTCCTAAAGCTAAGGTTGCCGCTGGATTGCTGGCAAATAGCATTAAACCGAGTAAGCTGGTTTGTGTGAGTCTTGCTGTGAAGTTCATAAGTCATTCCTTTAAAATATGTTGATGCGTCTAATCTAGGTAAGTTGGATTGATGAGGGCGAGCGAACAGTACAGTTTTCACAATTGGCCTCAAGGAGGAAATCCTGGGATGCAATTTCCGTTTCCCCTGAGAGATGGCACTATTCTCAATAAGCTTTTAGGGGCAGGCTAGAAGCCCGCCCCACAATAGGATTGAATGTATAGTCGAAAGCTGGTTACTGAGAATGATATTTTTATGGGAGTTTCCCTGCAACTGAGTAGCCGGCGGACAATTAAATAACTGGCACTTTCGATTGCTGATAGGACTT
This sequence comes from Microcoleus sp. B7-D4, assembly GCF_036705125.1. Taxonomy (NCBI): domain Bacteria; kingdom Bacillati; phylum Cyanobacteriota; class Cyanophyceae; order Oscillatoriales; family Microcoleaceae; genus Microcoleus; species Microcoleus sp. B7-D4. The sequence continues at coordinate 32,779 of NZ_JAUBTT010000055.1, read as the reverse complement.
ATGCACTAACAGGCGATCGCGAGGACAAAGCAGAGAATGATTTTAAATATTGGGCGCCAACTGCGGGCGCTGATGCTAGTTTTCATCAATTTCGATAAGTGCGATCGCGCGACACGCCCCCGTAACCCACGAGGGAACTGTTTACGTGTCGCTTTTGGGATCTTCAGGCCCAGAGGGTACTTCTCCCCTTTGTTGGGCTTCCAATAAAGCCGTTTCCACGAGAAAGGCTATCAGGTTAGCCGTGGATCTGCCTTGCTTGTCAGCCCATCGATCCAAAGCTTCATATACGTAATCAGGAAAGGTAACGTGAACGCGCTTGCTCAATGTAAATGTTTGTTTGTTTGCCAACGCTCTTAATGGTACAAGCTTACGCTCCCGATCGTGTTGTTACCCTATTCTTAAAAATCTACTGACACATATTTGGGCTTATTATGTTACAATTCCTCTAATCCCATCAAGGCTCAGTCAAAAGCCAGTCCGATGCTTTCCGAGGGCTCAGGACTGGCTATGGCTCCAATTAACAAGGAGATACACCTATTATGCCGTATGAGAAACGTCTCAAGCCGTGGATCGTGGTTCGTTTGCTTCCAAATCTACAAAGGGTCGTTATCGGTCGCTTTCGCAGTTGGTCAGATGCAGAGGGTCATTTGCGAGTTCTCCAACAACTGCTTCCCGCGGCTCGATTGACCTTAGTTTTCGATCCAATCGATTAATTTTGGTTGCGAGTTGATAAGCGTGCGATCGCCCTTAGTTGAAAGAGGGCGATCGTAGATGTTGGAATCTTATCAAAAACAGGCTTTCCGGCCTGTTCCCCAAAGAATGGTTTTTGTTGTGGGGTGTAGGGGTTGGGCAGGAGAGCCCGCCTCTACTTTCGGGCAATGTTAAACTGGACGCAAAATATCAATTGAGTTGGGAAAAAAACCGTGACAGCTATTCTACAAGCAACAGAACAGCCAACAGCACAGCGCTACTTCACTCCCGAAGAATATCTAGCCCTGGAAGAAGCAGCAGAGTATAAAAGTGAATATCGCGACGGAGTAATTATTCCTATGACAGGTGGAACTACGAATCACAATCAAATCGCTGGAAATATTTATATCGCATTAAGTCTTGGCCTCAAAAAACAGGACTATAGAGTGTTTTTCGGCGACGTGCGTCTGTGGCTGCCGAAAAAGCGAACTTATACTTATCCCGATGTGATGGTAATTCCGGGGACACCTGAGTATTTCAATAATCGCCAGGATACGGTGATGAATCCTCAAGTGATTGTGGAAGTTTTATCGAAATCTACGAAAGCTTACGATCGCAGCGATAAGTTTAAGTTTTATCAAACGCTGCCGACATTTCAAGAGTATATTCTGATTGACCAATCTCAGGTTTATGTAGAACAGTATTGTAAGTTGGCAAACAAGCGGTGGTCGTATAGTCAGTACGATGAGGAGGATGCGGCGCTAGTTTTGAATTTCTTTCAAGTTGAAGTAGCGCTGGCTGATGTCTATGAGAAGGTGGATTTTGAGGCGGAAAATGAGCCAGAAGAAAGCGGGGAGGAATAAGGGCGATCGCTTTCTTGGAAATGCGGGTTATCATTTAAGTGAGCGATTCCCTACCCTGCGGGAACGCTTCGCGAACGGGATAGCTTCGCACGCGCGTACTCAAAAGAAATATTTGTTCAACATCCTTGCGGGAGAACATCAACATGACAGGCACTTTGCAAACAACCGAGCAACGTTACTGCACAGAAGAGCAATATTTAGCACTGGAAGAAACAGCAGAGTACAAAAGCGAATATCTCGACGGCGAAATTATTCCTATGACAGGCGGATCTACGAATCACAATCGGATCGCAGGAAACGTTTACATTGCTTTAAATTTCGCTCTTCCAGAACAAGAGTATGATGTCTTCATCGGTGACGTGCGTCTGTGGATACCAAAAGTGCGACTGTACACTTATCCCGATGTAATGGTAATTTTTGGGCTACCTGAGTACCGCAACAATCGCACAGACACGATTACCAACCCTCAAGTTATTGTGGAAGTTTTATCAAAGTCTACTAAAAACTACGATCGAGTTGACAAGTTTACATTTTACAAAACTATTCCTTCTTTTCGAGAATACATTCTGATTGACCAAACAAAAATCAAAATCGAGCAGTATTCTAAGACCGAGAATAAAAGATGGTTGTATAGCGAGTATGATGAGGAAGATACGGCATTAGTGTTTAATTCCTTTCAGCTAGAAGTTCCTCTATCTGCTATTTATAAGAAAGTGAGTTTTGAGCAAGTTGAGCAAGAAGATAGTCAAAATGAGGAGTGAGAGCGATTCCCTACCCTACCCTACGGGGAACGCTTCGCGAACGGGATAGCTTCGCACGCGTACTTGGTTTGAAAAGGGCGATCGCTCATGCCTGGTGTTAATACCAATTCTCCAAACTCTTGCAACAATTATGAGTTTTTGGTTTGTTTACGCTCACGCTTCAGGTAAGGTGCGTCGCTTGGAGATTGTCGCTCTTTTTTAGGATTGGCAGGTGGCGACGCACCCTACAGCTACTGTTGCATGAGTTTTGAGAATTAGTATAAACTGAATCTAGCGGTAGTGTTAAGCAAGGAAAAAATAGCCGTGATACCTATTCAAGAACAAATTGTTGACAAACTGAAAAATTTCTCTGAAATCGAACTGCAAGAAATCCTCAACTTTGCTGATTTTTTGTTATGGCAACGGAGGAAGCAGGAAGTATCTTCACCACGCGAGGAAACTGGCAACAGCAAACCAGCAAATATGGATGAAGAGTGCGAAGTTCATTATGTTGGTGGAGTTTTAGTCGTCAAAGCATCATCAGTAAAAACTGAATAGCTTTCATTCGTAATTACCAAGTAAATCAGCTTTCAATTGTTCTAGAGTACCGCGCTTGGCATTCCCGGCTTTGAACGCGGTTAGGGTTTCTCTAGCATTTCTAGCAATTTGTTCGCGACGATTTTTAATTATTATAGCAAATTTTGTCGTGGGCGATCGCACTTTTATTTCCCTGCCTCTAAACACTATCTAAACATTCATGTTTCCCGGACTCAAACTCCCGCCGCTTTCTACGCTGCAACAGCGCATCTATGGCTGGATTGATCGTTTCCTGAACTTCTCCATTTTCACCGTGAATTACCACATCAAGCCATTGAGCTTTTGCAGAACCCACTGCATATTTAAACGCTGCTTCCTGAGTGGGAAATACCTTTTGACTTGACTCTACATTTTCCTCTGTCACCGCCCACCCATTGGGATGAGGTGTTACGTGCAGTTTGCGGTTCAATTCCTTCAATACCCGCTGGCGCAACCCAATTAAAGTAATGCCGACAATAGTTTCACTATCCTCATGATAGCGGGCGATCGCGCCATCGCTAATGTCCACAGCTACAGCTTCGCGCGGTTCTCCCAGCGAGAGATATAGAACATCCGCTTCTTTATCGTAGAAACCCGTAATAGTTGTGGAATCTTCGAGAATCTTTACTGTTTTATCCATATAATTCGCTTATTTGATGATGGCTGTTTTCTCAGGTAAGCTGTTGTGATAAATCCATCATAGATACCGTAGGGTGCGTCGCTATCTAACATCTCCGAACTCAATCGAAAATCTTATAGCGACGCACCATACCAGAACTCTCAAAATACCATTTTTTACCCTCAATCAACCGCAATCCCACTCGTAGATAACATCGCTAAAATCCAATTTTTGTAATGCTGATTCTTTGACAAAAAAGTTACCTACGCCACCATCGCCCCACATAATATCTATTACCTCATTTCCATCGGTATCCATTTGAAATAAAAGGGTATACGGATCGCTTTCGCAATCTGGTCTAGGATCGTTTGATTGAAAAGAATCATGATAGCCACCAATTTTATGACCGTGAGGAGCACATAGATTTAGATAATTCTCCCAAACTTCCTCGTCTTCTCTAAATAATTCATAAAATTTTTCTCCTAAAAATTTTGTAAACCCATCGTCGCAATCGGTAATTGGCGCATACTTTTTAGTAAATTGCACACTGCAACTTCCCCAAATAGGCCCGCGTTCAAATTTGGGCAAAAAATCATAATTGGTGATGATATTATCAAGGTTGAGATCTGGTTCAGGAAAATATAAAATATTAAAAATATCTTCACCCGAGTCTAAAGATAAGCCATATAGTTCATCATCTGGAAGATAAAACTGCAAAATTCCTCGATCGGGAAAACCTTCAAGATGCGGTACTTCAGAAAAGTTGATTTGGGCCAGCAAAAAAAACCAATTGCCATCAGGGGTTTTAGGATACTCGAATCCTTTAGGTAAATAGGGCAATCCGCCAAATTTACTTTGCCACCAGTTCGCGGGTGAGCTATTTTCAATTGTAATTTCAATATAGGGTTTGATAGTTGATTCGATTCGATCGCGATACTTTTCTAGTTTGGGAGATAGCGGCACATCAAGTTTGTAGTTCATAAACCAATCGCAACTTATGTTAAATCCCAAACAAAACTTTGCAAGGCGGGCATTTGCCCGCCCAACAAATCATTAAGCGCCGACAGATTCCTTGGCTGCGTAAAGCACCTCAACGGTAATCTTATCAATCCCCCGATCGCGCGCAAACTTCTCAGTATTCCGCTTCACCTTACCCCGCACAAAACCAGGGATTTTGTTCAATTCTGCCTGTCCATCCTTCGTCCAACCCATATCAGAATCAGCCGAAATACCCTTCGTAATCACTTCCTTGGTATCGTGGCCGCCGAAGATTTCCAGCAAGTGGTCTTCCATTCCCAAAGTGAAGGAATTGTACACCAAATCTACGCACTGATTCGTGCCTTCATAACCCAAAAATGGCTTGTAGCCGATCGGGAAATTTTGGACGTGAATCGGTGCAGCAATTACGCCGCAGGGAATATCCAACCGCTTACCTACGTGGCGTTCCATTTGGGTGCCGAAAATTGCCGAAGGTTCCGCTTTGGCGATCGCATCCCCGATCGCCCCGTGATCGTCCGTGACGAGCACTTCATCGCAATACTCGCTTACCTGTTCCCGGAACCAGTCAGCGTCGTGTTTGCAGTATGTTCCAGCCCACACAACGTGGATTCCCATCTCGCGAGCCAAAATCTTCGTCATCGCCGCAGCGTGCGTATTATCGCCAAATACGACGGCTTTTTTGCCCGTTAAGTTTTGGCAGTCGATCGATCGCGAAAACCAAGCAGCCTGCGACACAAACCGCGTTTGTTGGTCAATAAAATTTTCGTAATCAACATCCGCACCTTGAGCATTCAAAACTTGCTGAATCTTGCGGATACAGCGCGCAGTTTCTACCACACCCATCGGCGTAATATCCACCATCGGCGTACCGAATTCTTTTTGCAAATACTCCCCGGTCATCATCCCCAATTCCCGATAAGGAACCAAGTTAAACCAAGCGCGGGGCAGTCTTTTTAAGTTGTGAACCGAAGCACCTTCGGGAATAACTTCGTTGACTTCAATGCCCAAATCTGCCATCAAACGTTTCAACTCGGTGCAGTCGTGCTGGTTGTGGAAACCCAGGGTAGACATACCGATAATGTTGACAGATGGTTTTTCGCTTTTGGCTTCTACTAAATCGCCTTTTTTGCGGGCTTTGTTAATGTAAAATTGGACGATTTGATCCAAAGTGCGATCGGCTGCTTGCAGTTCGTTGACGCGGTAATGGTTAACATCCGCCAGCAATACATCGCCTTTAGCATCCAATTGAGCTCGTTCCACGAAGTTTTCCAAGTCTTCTTGCAGAATGCTGGAGGTGCAAGTCGGGGTGAGCACGATTAAATCTGGGTGTTCTTCTCTGTCTTTGCGGGTGATGTTGTCCACCACCCGTTCTTGCGAACCCCGCGCCAGTACGTGTCTGTCAACGACGCTGGTAGTCACCGGGGTGAAATCCCGTTCCCTCTCCAGCATGGAACGCATGACGTTGAAATAGTCGTCTCCAATCGGTGCGTGCATGATTGCATGGACGTTTTTGAAGGAAGTGGCGACGCGCAAGGTGCCGATGTGGGCTGGGCCTGCGTACATCCAATAAGCCAATTTCATAGTTTTTTTCCTGGTGCTGGTTGAGAATTGCCCGATCGGGCGATTACTGCTAAATTTTAAGGTTGTTTCTGATTTTCTCACCGGATGAATCCTTGAGAAATACTAAGTTTCTGAGGATTTACACATTTGGGAAATGCTCAAACGCTTTGCCTGCTTGGCATTTGACTCGCAATTCAAACAAATTTACCTGGGTTTTATGGCAATAATTCTTAATCTTTCCTAAAATTTTCTTAAGAGTTAGGCAAATTTGATTAATGTAGGGTTCGCTGCCGTGTACCAGACAAGTTGCAATAATTCTGCATTTTTTGTGAAATTTACTCTGCTCAAACGGTCAATCGATTTTAGATTTTAGATTTTAGATTTTAGATTAAAGAATTGAAGCATTGACCCCACGGATAAATTGGGGGGGCAAGTTTCATCGGATACAGGTTTTTTATTTCTGGGTCCTGAGTCTGCGAAGGAATGAATTCGGGGGCTTGTCTCCTGGATGCTTTCGGTCAATCGATTGCGCGATTTGAGATTTTCGATTAAAGATTAAAGAATTGAAGCCTTGACCCAGCCCAAAAACGGATACGCTGCCACGTACAGGAGTCGTGGAAAGATAAAAATTGTAGACCCTAGTTCAAGCTCCCAGATTTATCTGTGGGGTAAATCTAAAATCTAAAATCTAAAATCTAAAATCGACTGACCCCACGGATAAATTCGGGGGTTCCTTTATCGGATACAGGTTTTTTATTTCTCCACCCATGAAGCCGGGGGCTTGTATCCTAGATGCTTTCGGTCAGTTAGCTAAACAGACGGGAATCCCCGCACTATATCGCTTCGATTAGTGTGGGATGAAAGGCGCGTGAGGTGAGGATTCCACCCGTCTAGCAATTCAAAACTATGTTTTGAATTGCTAGACGGGTGGATGACGAAACAAACAAACTCTTTGTTTAACGAGTCTATTTTGTACTTCAATATACTTTACTCATGCACTTGACAGTAAATAAAGTATTCTGGTACAGTAACACTAATTGATATGTACCGACCACGCCAAAGGAATGAGAAGCTCTTACCAATATCGATTACGTCCAACAAAGTTACAAGCCATTGAAATCGACAGATGGCTGTCGATGCTATGGGCTCAATACAATTACTTGTTGGCTGATAGATTCAATTGGTACGAGCAAAACCGTTCTCCCATCAATGCGTGTCCGCTAGTTTGCCATTTACCCGAACTGCGGGATAATCCCGAATATTACAGTCAGAAAAAAACGTTACCTCAACTCAAGAAAACTCATCCTTGGTATGCTGAGATTTACTCTCAAGTTCTTCAAGATGTAGTTAAGCGAGTTAAGGTATCTTTTGATCGTTTCCTAAAAGGTGATAGCAACGGAAAGCGTAGTGGCAGACCGAGATTTAAACCACGCAGTCGTTATCGCACGTTCACTTATCCTCAAGTTAAAGACGGTTGTTTACAAAATAACTTAATTAACTTGCCGATGCTTGGAAAAGTTAAGGTTGTTTTACACCGTTCCATACCTAATGGATTCAAAATCAAAACCGTCTCTATCACTAAAAAGGCTGATGGGTACTATCTTACGCTCTCCCTAGAAGATTCAACAGTTCCTACGATTAAACCAGATTTTAATCCTCAAAAGATTACTGGAATTGATGTTGGGCTAAAGAATTTCTTGACAACCTCTGAGGGCGAAACAGTTGCAATTCCTCAACATTACCGCAAAGCCGGGAAACGTCTGCGAACTATTCAGAAGCGAGTATCGCGTCGTAAAAAAGGTAGCAACCGGAGACAGAAAGCAGTTAAGCAACTGGGAAAATGTCACAAGAAAGTAGCAGAGAAGCGTAAAGACTTTCATTTTAAGACGGCTAACGAGCTGTTGAAAAAATATGATGTTGTTGCGGTTGAAAATTTGAATATTAAAGGACTGGCTCGTACAAAATTAGCTAAATCTGTGTTGGATGCTGGGTGGTCAAGCTTTCTGTCGATTCTAACAAATAAAGCCGTAAATGCTGGTGTGTTGGTAATCCCAGTAAGTGCCTACAATACTTCACAAGATTGCTCTAGTTGTGGCGAAAAAGTACCAAAAAAGCTGCATATTCGTTGGCATGACTGCCCTCACTGTGGGTGTAGTCTAGACCGCGATCATAATGCAGCAATAGGAATCAAAAATAGGGCGGTGGGTCATCCCGTGCTTAAAGCTCAGTCAATGTCCGAAGCAATAGCTGGAGTCACTGAGAAGCCTACACCAATGGTGACAGCTTGTGTTGGTGTAGGAGTATGTCACTATTGTTAATCGATGGTCAAAATAGATAGAACTGAAGGAACTTGCAGCTTCCGAAGCAACACTTAACTCCCTCCGCGCCTCGGTCGCCAATTATAGTTAAGATTTGCATCGGCCGTTGTTTTGAAGCACCCCAAATTCGTGCCCGATCGCCGGAAAAAATAAATCTTTCAGCACTTGCGTATTTTCACGAGATGTGGTGACGCTCCACTAAAGTCAAGCGATTGCTTGGAATCTGAGATGATTTAGTTGTCAACATGGCGATCGAGCATTAAAGTAAATGCTTGCACAAATCCTGTATTTGTGATTTTGTTTACCTAACTGCTGAGGTGACGAAAGCCCCAGCGTGCTTTTGTCAGCAGTAGCTCATTCCTGTCAAGGCCTGCTTTCCCACACATCCCAAAAGATAGCTCTTGAGCGATAATGAAGAATAACATAGGATTTAGGATAATAAACCCGATTTACCCGAAAAAATCTTGGGTTTGTCAACGACTAGCAACGAAGAAACCGGGTTTCTAGCCCGCCGCGCGTCAGTCCTGTAACATTGACCAAGCACACCTAATTTGAGAGAACCCAACTATGATGGCAATTCCCGGCGTTGCAGTTCTCGCTCTCATTTATGAAAGCAGCACTTCCCTGGTTTACCGCGGCCACAACGAGCAGAACAACCAACCTGTTATTATCAAACTTATCAAAGAAGACTATCCGACTCCTGAAGAACTGAATAGATACAAGCGCGAATATGAGATCACTGCCAACTTAAGCCTGTTGGACGGAGTTGTGAAAGTGTATAAGTTGCAACAGGTTAGAAATAGTCTGGCAATGATTTTAGAAGATTTTGGCGGGGAATCTTTAAAAATTTTTATGGGATCCCAAAAATTTACCCTTTTAGGATTTCTGACTACTGCCATCAAAGTTGCTGAAACTTTGGGAGAGATTCACGGAAAAAATGTAATTCATAAAGATATAAATCCCTCTAATATAGTTTTTAATCCTGCTACAGGACAAGTGAAACTAATAGATTTCAGCATTTCAACTGCATCCAACCTGGAAAATATCCCCAGTAAAAATCCCAATTTTTTAGAAGGCACTTTAGCCTATATGTCGCCCGAACAAACCGGCAGAATGAACCGGGTAGTCGATTACCGCACCGACTTTTATTCCCTCGGCGTGACCTTCTATGAAATCCTGGCAGGACAACTCCCTTTTGCCACTACCGATCCTATGGAGTTAGTTCACTGTCACATCGCCAAACAGCCAGTACCTCTCGCTGAAATAGCCCCAGAAATTCCTAAAGCTGTTTCAGATATTGTGATGAAATTGTTAGCAAAAACCGCTGAGGAGCGCTATCAAAGTGCTTGGGGACTAAAAGCAGATTTGGAATCCTGCCTGTTTCAGTGGCAAACATCTGGGTTTGTTTCCGATTTTCCTCTCGGTCGCCAAGATATTTCCGACAAATTTCAAATACCTCAAAAACTTTACGGCAGACAGCGAGAAGTTGAAACTCTTTTAGCGGCATTTGAACGGGTAGCAGCAACAAATAATCGAGGCTACCGCACCGACGATTCTCAAATTTCAGTCATCAAAAAAGAGTTCAAATCGAAAAAAGAAATTCCCTTGTCAGTCCTAGCGAGAGGACAGCATAAATCCCGCAGCGAGATGATGCTGATTGCCGGTTATTCCGGCATTGGCAAATCTGCAATGGTGAAGATTTTAGACAAACCTATTACCCGCAGGCGCGGCTATTTTATTTGGGGAAAGTTTGACCAGTACAAGCGGACTATTCCTTACTCTGCCGTTGTCAGCGCTTTTTCGGAATTGGTGCGGCAACTCTTAACTGAAAGCGAAGCTCAATTAGCAGTTTGGCGCGAAAAACTCCGCACTTCCTTCGGTCAAAACGGACAAATTATTATTGATGTCATTCCCGAAGTTGAACTAATTGTCGGAGCTCAGTCTCCTGTAGCTGAATTGGGGCCGACGGAATCTCTGAACCGCTTTAATTTAGTATTTCAAAATTTCATTCGCGTATTTTGCCAGCCAGAACATCCGCTGGTCATTTTTCTCGACGATTTGCAGTGGGCTGATTCTGCTACTCTCAAATTGATCGAATTGATGATGACAGATGAAGCTACGCAATATCTGTTTTTAATTGGTGCTTATCGGGATAATGAAGTTAGTCCCACTCATCCTTTAATGATGACTTTGGAGACGCTGCGAAATCAGGAAGCTATCATTAATCAGATTGCTTTGTCGCCGCTGGGGGTGGAAAACATAACTCATTTGATTGCCGAGACTTTGCATAGCGATCGCGAATCTGTCAAACCGTTAGCTGAATTGGTAATCAGCAAAACCGACGGCAATCCTTTTTTTGTCAATCAATTCCTACAAACATTGTATCAGGAAAACCTGCTAGTTTTTCACCCGCCACAGTCGGGGAGCAAGGGCGGCTGGCATTGGGATATGACTCAAATTGAGCAGTGCGCTATCACTGACAATGTAGTAGATTTGATGGTACAAAAACTGAGAAAACTGCCAAGTTCAACGCAGCAAGTTTTGCGTTTGGTGGCTTGTTTGGGCAACGAATTTGACTTAAATACTCTTTCTTTAATTAATGAAAAAGAAGCCTCGGAAACTTTTTCTCACCTGTTGCCCGCGATTAAGTCGGGACTGATTCTGCCAACTTCGGAATTGGAAAGCAAGTCATTAGATTACGTGCTGTTTCCGCTATTAATTCTGAATTATAAATTTTTGCACGATCGCGTACAGCAAGCAGCTTACGCTCTGATCGACGACTCGCAAAAAAAGGCAGTTCACCTGAAAATAGGCAGGCAAATCCTAGAAAACACCCCGGCTGAATATCGCGCTGACAGAATTTTTGAATTAGTCGATCACTTGAATGTGGCTCGATCGCTAATTAAAGACGATCGAGAATTAATTGAACTGGCAACACTGAATTTAGACGCGGCCCGCAGAGCCAAAGATGCCACTGCTTATGTTGCTGCCTTGCAGTATTTAACCGCAGGCATGGACGGTTTGAGCGCCGATATTTGGGATGCCCACTACGATTTAGCCTTTGCCTTGCACATGGAGCGGGCAAATGTTGAGTATTTAAACGGTTATTTCGAGAAGTCTGAAGAATTTATTAATATAACTCTGGAAAAAGCGCGATCGCCCTTAGAAAAGGTAGAAATTTACAACCTGCTGATCGTGCAGTACACCCTGCGGGCGAAGTACGAAGAAGCCGTTAAAGCCGGAATCAAAGCTTTGGACTTACTAGGCATTGACTTGCCACTAGACGGGCTACAAAAAGTCATATCCGAAGAATTTGCAGCAGCCACAAATATTTTAGCAGGTAGAGAAATAGCTTCCCTGATTGACGCCCCCGAAATGACTGTACCCGACAAAAAAGTGGCAGTCAAATTAATTACAAACTTGCTGACATCGGCGTACCTCAAAAATCCCGACTTGTGGAAAGTCAGCGTTTTAAAAGGAGTCAATCTTTCTCTACAATATGGTTTAGTACCCGAAGCTTCTCTTTGCTATGCTGGCTACGGTATGTTCTTAAACGCAGTTTCTGGAGATTACAAAGCTGCGTATCAATTCGGCTTGCTATCGCTGAATCTCAGCGAAAAATCTGGCAATATTGGCTTGAAGTGCAGAGCTTGTTCATCCCTGGTCAGTATTTTTTATTACTGGTTCAACCACATCAAAGATTCCCACGCGATCAGCAATGAAGGATATCAAGCAGCTTTAGAATCAGGAGATTTAGAGTATGCGGGTTATATCCTGTCCAACCGCATAGCTAACTCATTTTTTCAAGGTAAAGAAATCTCGCAAATTCTGGTAGACACGAGCAGGTATTTGCAGTTCAGCCAAAAAACCAAAAATCAGCTCGTAACCGATATCTTATTAGGAGTAGAGTTAATCCTGCGTAACTTGAGCAAACTAACTCCTGAAAAGTTTGTATTTGAAAGCGAAGATATCAGCGAAGCTGAATATGTACACAACTGCCAAGCTCATCAAAATTTGTACTCGCTCTGCCTTTATCAGATTCGCAAATGCCAGGTAATGTACTGGTACGGCAACTTCAACGAAGCGCTACAACTAGCTTTTGAAGTAGAAAAACAGCTATCTTTTATTACCGGAGCCATACCCGCTACCGAATGGAATTTTTTCTTTTCTCTAACTTTAGCCGCCGTTTTCCCAAATGTTTCAGAAGAGAAGCAAAAGGAATATTTGGAAAAGTTAGAGGAAAACCAAAAACAGATGAAAATTTGGGCAGACAACTGTGCCGAAAATTTTCTGCACAAGTACCTTTTAGTACAAGCAGAAATAGCCAGAATTTCCAAGAAAGATTCAGAAGCTGTAGAACTGTACGATTTCTCTATAAATTTAGCCCAAGACAATGAGTTTGTCCAAAATGAAGCGCTAGCTAATGAACTAGCAGCTAAGTTTTGGTTGAGTAAAGGCAAGTATCAATATGCCAAAATTCACTTGCGCGAAGCTCACTCGTGCTACTTGCGCTGGGGTGCAGTTCGCAAAGTAGAAGATTTAGAACAGAAGTATCCGCAGTTGCGGGAAATGACGCCAATCAACGGAAGTTTTAACAACAATCAAACTACCACAACTATTCATACTTCTACGGGCAGCGATGCGAGAGTGCTGGATTTAGCAACGGTAATGAAAGCATCTCTGGCGATTTCTAGCGAAATTGTCCTCGATAAGTTGCTGGCTTCTTTGATGAGAATCTCCTTAGAAAATGCGGGTGCTCAGTTAGGTTTTCTGATTTTAGTCAGAGATGGTCAACTGTTGATTTCAGCTAAAGCGTCAGTATTTGCTGAAGATGTAGCTGTGCTGCAATTTACGCCTGTTGAAGGCTATCAGGATTTACCTGTGACGGTGATTAATTATGTGGAAAGGACTCGCTCGGATTTGGTGTTGAGCAATGCGGCGGCTGAGGGACTATTTACAGCAGATCCTTACGTTGCCAAACACAAACTCCAATCTATTTTGTGTACTCCTATCATCAATCAAGGCAAACTAATCGGCATTCTTTATTTAGAAAACAATTTGACTGTCGGAGCATTTACTCCCCACAGATTGGAAGTTTTAAGGTTGCTTTCTTCCCAAGTTGCTATTTCTTTGGAAAATGCTCTACTTTACAATTCTGTGGAACAGAAAGTGCAAGAGCGGACGCAGGAGTTAAATGAAAAGAACGAGCGTTTAGAACAAACTTTGCGCGAACTTAAACTAACTCAAGCTCAATTAATCCAAACGGAAAAGATGTCTAGTTTGGGGCAAATGGTGGCTGGTGTAGCTCACGAAATTAATAATCCTGTAAGTTTCATCTACGGCAATCTTAATCCGGCTAGCGAATACGTTAAAGACTTGCTAAAATTGATTGAGCTTTACCAGCAGCACTATCCGGAACCTGCTGATGAAATTCTCGAAGAAATAGAAACAATTGAGCTGGAATTCTTGAGCGAGGATTTGCAAAAGCTGCTGGATTCCATGAAAGTAGGAGCGGAAAGAATCCGGGATATTGTGCTAAGCTTGCGGAATTTCTCGCGCCTCGACGAAGCGCAAATGAAGTCGGTAGATATCCATCAAGGCATCGACAGTACGGTGATGTTGCTGCAACCGCGCCTGAGAAAAGAGGGCGGGCGTTTGGGAATTGAGGTGATTAAAAATTACAGCACGCTACCCCTAATTACTTGTTATGCGTCTCAGTTGAATCAGGTATTTATGAATATTTTGACAAATGCGATCGATGCTCTCCTCGTAGCAAGAGATTGCCCGGAAAATTCTCATAAACAGCCTACTATTACAATTTCTACAGAGGTGACAGACAGGAATTCTGCCATAATTAGAATTGCCGACAGCGGGCCGGGGATGAGCACTGAGGTGCTGCACAAGATATTCGATCCATTTTTTACAACTAAGCCTGTGGGTTCGGGTACTGGTTTGGGATTGTCTATTTCTCACTCGATTGTTGTCAGTTCTCATGGCGGAAAATTGACTTGCGTTTCTGCACCCGGAGAGGGTAGCGAGTTTATTATTGAAATTCCGATCGCCCCCAGGCAAGTTTTGTAACCGTTTCTGGATCATTACCAACCCTGGCAGTATTCCAACGATGTCATATCAAATCTGTTAGCATCGGAATTATTCAGATCTCTATTCTTTTCATCTGCGTGAATCCGCGTCCATCCATTGTCATCTGCGGTGAATACATTCTCTTTTTTTTACCGCAGATGAGGGCAGATAAACACAGATTAACGCAGATGAATTAGATATATTCGGGTGGCGCAGTTCGTGATTGTTGACACTGCTGCGAAGCTGAGTGGGCATCGTGGTTGCAGGAATTCATAAAATAAGTTAGTGATAAAGTTTCCAGCATTCTCGCGCAATCTCCCAATCCTCCTGTGTGTGAATTACCAAAATTTTCACGGCTGAATCCACTGCCGCAATATCTTGATCGATCGATGAATGTTGATTTTTCTCCTCATCCAATTTTAACCCGATAAATCCAAAAGCTTCGCAAGCGGCAGCCCGTACAAGAGCAGAATTTTCCCCAACTCCCGCCGTAAAAATTAAAGCATCCAACCCTCCTAAACTCGCCAGCATGGCACCAATTCCGGCACGCAAACGGTGGATGTAAATATCCAAAGCAAGTTGAGCTCTCTGATTACCTTGGGCGATCGCATCTCCTATCTGCCGCAGATCGCTAGACACGCCTGAAATCCCTTTTAAACCTGAATTTCGATTGAGAATACCATCAAGTTTCTCAGCAGTAAAATCGGATTGTTTTAACAGATGAATGAGAATGCCTGGATCGATCGAACCCGATCGACTTCCCATCATCAAACCTTCCAAAGGCGTAAATCCCATCGTCGTGTCAACACTCCAGCCACCGCGAATGGCCGCCAGAGAACATCCGTTGCCCAAATGACAGCTAACTAACCGCAAATCTGCCACATCTCGACCCAGAATGTCGGCGGTCCGACGCGCGCAATATTGATGGCTAATCCCGTGAAAACCGTAGCGCCGAATCCCATTTTCCAGCCATTCATAGGGGCCGGGATAAACAAAGGCTGCGGGCGGCAATTGTGCGTGAAAAGCTGTATCAAATACTGCTACTTGCGGCACATTTGGGAGGAATTTTTCAATCGCTTCGATACCTTCGAGGTTAACCGGATTGTGAACGGGGGCGAAAACAGATAAACGGGCGATCGCCTGTTTAACATCCGGCGAAATTAACGTACTTTGCTGATAATCTTGTCCGCCATGTACGACGCGGTGGCCGACAATATCAATCTCGTTTAAATCATTAATTGTTTGAGTTTTTCCCTTCCAAAGACTCTCCAGCATTCGAGAAATAGCATCTTGGCGAGACTCGGATGCAAATTCCTCCTCAAGTCGATCGCCTTTTGCTGTTTTGACTTTCAACTCTGCTATACCCTGCTGGTGAGTCCAATCAATTTGAGCTGACCAGAGGGGTTGCAAAGGTCGATCGGGGAGGACATCGTTTAACTCGTAAAGACAGCTCTTTTGACTGCTAGAACCCGCATTTAACACCAGTATTTTCATGCTTTATTATGTCCTGTTGATTCGTTCTTTCGATCGCTAGGCGATTGCAATCGCATCTTGTCAAACTTTCATCCGCCTGCACAGACGAAGAAACCTTGATATCCTGGGAAAATTTTTAAGAAATATGTCGAAAAATTAACTCTTAATGCAATGTGTAGCGAACAGTTGCATTTTTTTGATATATCTTCTATGCACATTTTCGTTTACTAAAGTTTAAGGAGTCGATCGATGTTTACACCAATTTTACTTGCCGTTGCCCCCAGAACCATAGAGTGGAGCCCCACGATCGGTTTGATTATGATTCTTTGCAATATTTTAGCTATTGCGATCGGCAAATCAACCATCCAAAAGCCTCACACAGGCCCAGCAATGCCCTCATCCAGTATGTTCGGCGGTTTGAGTTTGGGTGCAGTTGTGGGAACTATGGCCTTTGGTCATATTTTGGGAGCAGGTGCTATTTTAGGATTGTCTAACTTAGGCGCGATTTAGTTGCAGAATAGAGGGTACGCAGTACGCGCACCCTACCCGCAATTTCAAGTACCGGGTAAATTGCGGAGGTTTTCATCCATGTACGATCGATCGCCCAAAACCTCCAGCAACGGGCCGCGCACGTCAAACTTGACAATACTGACAGAAGCTGCTAAAGCGGCAATGCGATCGCGATAACGTCCCAAATCAATCCCCAACAGACTGCACAGAATAATCCTAATAGTTGCTTTGTGCGAGACAACCAACACATTTCCATTCTTATATTTTTCCTCAATTTCTGCAATAACTAAGGAAGCTCTACTGGCAATTTGCACCGAAGTCTCGCCGCCGTTTGGTGCATTCCAAGCAGGTTCAGTCAGCCAATTAATATAATCTTCTTCGTAGTCTTTTTTGACCTCTTCTACTGTTTTGCCTTCCCACTCACCGTACTTAATTTCCCTCAGTCCGTCGCGAAGCTGCATTTCAATTCCCACAGCATCGCACAAAGGTTTTGCAGTAGCAATTGTGCGTTTCATCGGACTGACATAAACAGCATTCCAAGGCAATTTTGCGTAAGTGGCGGCAAACTGTTCTGCCATTTGAGAACCTACGGGCGTTAATTCTGGATCGATAGCGCCGCAGAAGCCACCTGTTTGGCTGTAAGTCGTTTCACCGTGTCGTACAAAGTAGATTTTTAAGCTCATAGAGATATCTTATTTGATTGGTGAACAGGATTTTTTTTGATTAACCACAGAGGGCGCAGAGGGCGCAGAGTCAGATCAGAGAGAGATGAATAATTGCGATACCAACGGATTTGATATTAATTGTATGTGATTTTTACTATATTAGCAAAAGAGTTTAAAAAACTCCTTCAAATCATCGAGTGCAGGATTATCCCAATCCCAAATATCTTTTTTGTGTTCCATAACATAATCAAACCCCGACATACTGCATTTCTTTCCAGCTTGTTTCTGTTCCTGATTTGAGCAAGTATCATACCTGAGATAGATGCTCACCCAGAATTTATCAAAATCTTTCTGCTTGATTTCCTTTCCCTCCTTTTCTTTTATGCAACTTCTCCAGCTATCCAAACAATCAGCTTGAGGTGATTCTCTAGCCTTTATTGCCTTTAAAAGCGTTTCCAGTTCGCCTTTACCTCCAACATTTGTAAAGTAACAAGCCAATTTTGCATTTGTTCCATAATCTGTACAAATATCGATAAATTGTTTAGTGCTTGACAAGCTTTCA
Organism: Microcoleus sp. B7-D4; assembly: GCF_036705125.1. Lineage (NCBI taxonomy): Bacteria > Bacillati > Cyanobacteriota > Cyanophyceae > Oscillatoriales > Microcoleaceae > Microcoleus > Microcoleus sp. B7-D4. The sequence goes on along the minus strand of NZ_JAUBTT010000055.1, from coordinate 15,123 downwards.
GCTTCAAACACTTGTTTTATACATCTATCTACGAATTTCAGCCGTTCTTGATCTGAACAATTATCAATATCTATAATAATTCCTATCTTTTCGATATCTTTTCGGTCAATCTTTCTTATTAAATTTTTTAAAGCTTTGATTAACTCTGTTTCGCTCAAGCCTTCCAAACTTTGATAATCATCTATATAAATAGGTGATGCTACCTGGATATCGCAGTTTAGTTTTTCAACCATTGCCTGCATGAAAATTTTATCATTTTTACTTTCTACTATGACAATATTACTCACCTCTCACTCCTTCTTGATGCTCAATGGCATAACTAAGAGTTTCCAAATCGAGCCGACTTCCGATTATTTGATTTGTTTTGAGTTTCCTTGCTAGTTCAAAATATGCGCTGCTGCATTCCTGATTTTGTTCTAAACCCACATCCGCAAATGCTTGAAGCATCTCTAAACTGTGCGTTGTAGCAAAAATCTGCGTATCCATTTCAACCGCCAACCGAAATAACACTCTCCAAAACTCCCGCTGACTTGTATGGTGTATGCCATTTTCTATCTCATCGATTAGCAAGATTTGGTATTGACTGTTTACCAGTTTAAGGATAATTTCTGCAACTCTGTTAATGGCATCTCCAAACAATGATAAAGGCAAACGCTTTTCACCTTTTCTTCTCAAGTAAAGCGTGGGTTCCCCAATCGAAAAACTCTCTACTGATTCTATTGTAGGGTCAAGAATTTGAAAAGCTTTCAAAACTTCGCTATCTTTGTCATCCAAACGCGCGTTATCATATGCTTCTGTGAGTTTTATTCCGGAAATCCTGATAAAGGACGGAATGATTGGTACTTCGCTAGTCGAAATGCGAAAATTCCTTAAATATCCGGCAGGAACCTTTGTGGATAACCAACTAGATAGGTCTTCTTGTTTCCTGGATTTAAAAATTAAACTAGATTTTAATGAATTAATTTCTACCTGCATTTCTACTCTAATGGTATGATTTTCTTTTTTGCCTATAATTACTATAGAGCTATCTTTTTTTAGTGCATAAAATAAGTTATCCCAGGTTCTATTAGCCATATATTCTATGGCTTCTAATGGCTCTCTTCTAAGCTCTCTTAGGATTGCTAGACTGCTCGCGTCTGGAACAACATTGATAAAAATTGCTTCTAGCAAGGCTGTCTTGCCCGCATTATTTTTACCGCCGATTAAATTTACTCTTTCAAACCCAGAAATTTTGATTTGCTCAAAACACCTAAAATTTTGGATTTCTATTTCTTTAAGCATTCCCGCCTCTTTTGAATGTACAAATCCTAAACCACCGTTGATTTATGCTAAGATGAATTCTATCTTAGTTGTTTTACTTCATCCGCAACAAGCGAGGAATGTCATGCAGACTATAGACCTCTTTGAAGTCATTGAACGCCATCCAAGCAAGGTAAGCGGTGCATGGGTATTTCGAGGCACGCGCGTACCTGTTGCTGCCTTTTTCGAGAACCTTAAAGATGGGGCCTCTATTGACCAGTTTCTCGAATGGTTTCCGGGAGTAACTCGCGCCCAAGTTGAGGTATTACTCGATCGCGCGCTAGCCTCGTTAACGCAGATGGTGGCATGAAGATATTGTTCGATCAAGGTACGCCAGTACCGTTGCGCCGATCGCTGCTGAGTCATACAGTAGATACTGCTTATGAACGTGGATGGTCAACATTAGCAAATGGCGATCTGCTCGACACTGCCGAACGCGAGGGGTATAATCTGCTGGTGACGACCGATCGCAACTTGCGTTATCAACAAAACCTGACAAACCGACAAATTGCTATTGTGGTTTTGCTGTCTACTTCTTGGCCTCGCATTCAAAAACATCAAGACGAGATTCGGAACGCGATCGACACGATTGTTCCGGGCGCATACCTCGAAATTGACATTGCTTGCTGAAGCTTTATTCTAATACAAATTGAATCCCGTAGGGACACGGCAATGCCGTGTCCTAATCCCCGATCCTGTGCCGGACACGGCATTGCCGTGTCCCTACCCAGAATATCGTTAGCCCGGTGCACCCGATCGCACGGTTTGATCTCCTGTCGTTGTCGGATCTTTCGTTTCCTTCGGCGCTTCCGGCGAAACCGGGCCCGCGTGGGGCCACTTCCAGTCACGGATTTCCGGCATATCATCGCCGTGTTCGTTGATATAGTGCCTGTGTTCGATCAGCTTGTCACGGATAGCTTGTTTGCCGTAAGCTGCTACAGAACTCAGTTTTGGAACGCGATCGAGTACATCTCCAACTAAATGGAATCGATCGAGGTCATTAATCACCACCATATCAAACGGCGTCGTAGTCGTTCCCTCTTCCTTGTAACCCCGAACGTGAATATTCGAGTGATTTGTCCGGCGATAAGTCAAGCGGTGAATCAGCCAAGGATAGCCGTGAAAAGCAAAAATCACCGGCTTATCTTTCGTGAACAAAGTATCAAAATCCTTGTCCGACAAACCGTGGGGATGTTCGCTAGCAGGTTGCAGCGTCATCAAATCCACCACATTCACCACCCGTACTTTTAAATCGGGATAATCTCGGCGGAGAATGTCAACCGCAGCCAAAGTTTCCAGCGTCGGAACATCACCCGCGCAAGCCATCACCACATCTGGTTCGCCACCTTTATCGTTGCTGGCCCACTCCCAAATGCCGATGCCGGCGGTACAGTGTTTAATCGCAGAATCCATATCCAAATACTGCAATGCCGGCTGCTTCCCTGCAATAATCACGTTGACATAGTGGCGACTGCGGAGACAGTGATCCGTTACTGACAGCAAAGTATTCGCATCGGGCGGCAAATAAATCCGCACCACTTCCGCTTTCTTGTTAATTACGTGGTCGATAAAACCTGGATCTTGGTGAGAAAAACCGTTGTGGTCTTGTCGCCAAACGTGAGAAGTTAGTAAGTAATTCAGAGATGCGATCGGTCGGCGCCAAGGAATGTGACGAGTAGTTTTCAACCACTTGGCGTGTTGGTTGAACATCGAATCGATGATGTGAATAAACGCCTCGTAGCAGGAGAAAAAGCCGTGGCGTCCCGTCAGCAAATAGCCTTCCAGCCATCCCTGACATAGATGTTCGCTGAGGACTTCCATCACCCGGCCATCGGGGGAGATGTGGTCGTCTTCGGGCAAAATTTCCCCCGCCCACACCCGGTTCGTCACTTCAAACACCGGATCGAGGCGGTTTGAGGCCGTCTCGTCAGGCCCGACAATGCGGAAATTGGCGTTTTCCTGATTCAGTGTCATCACGTCTCGCAGGAAGCGGCCGGAAACGCGGGTTGCTTCTGCCATTACAGTGCCCGGTTTTTGCACGTCAACGGCGTAGTCTTCAAATTTCGGCATTTTCAAGTCTCGCAGCAGCAGGCCGCCGTTAGCGTGGGGATTTGCCCCCATGCGTCGAGATCCCTTGGGTGCGAGTTCGGCCAATTCGGGAATTAATTTCCCGTTATCGTCGAAGAGTTCTTCCGGCTTATAGCTTTTCATCCAATCTTCGAGGAGTTGGACGTGTCCCGGCTTAGAAGCCATTTCCGAAAGTGGGACTTGGTGCGATCGCCAATAATCCTCAGTTTTCTTACCGTCAACATCCTTCGGCCCCGTCCAGCCTTTGGGAGTTTTCATCACAATCATCGGCCACTGCGGACGGCCGGAATAGCCCTCCGTCCGGGCTTTTTCCTGAATCGCCTTAATTTCGCCGATCGCGGTATCGAGAGTTGCAGCCATCAACTGGTGCATGGTTTCCGGGTCTGAACCTTCCACCCAATAAGGTTTGTAGCCATAACCGACCATCAAACTTTCCAATTCCTCCTGCGGAATGCGGGCCAACAGAGTTGGATTGGCAATTTTGTAGCCGTTCAAGTGCAAAATCGGCAACACAGCCCCGTCGCGAACCGGGTTGAGAAACTTGTTAGAATGCCAGCTAGCAGCCAAGGGGCCGCTTTCGGCTTCCCCGTCACCGACAACAGCCGCCACAATCAAATCGGGATTGTCGAAGACTGCACCGTAAGCGTGGACGAGGGCGTAGCCGAGTTCGCCGCCTTCGTGAATCGAACCGGGGGTTTCCGGGGCGACGTGGCTGGGGATACCGCCGGGAAAGGAGAACTGTTTGAACAGCCGTTTGATACCCTCTTCATCTTCGGAAATGTTCGAGTAATATTCGCTGTAAGTGCCTTCGAGATAGGTGTTGGCGACCAAGCCCGGCCCGCCGTGTCCGGGGCCTGCGATGTAGATGGTGTTGAGGTCTTGGGCTTTGATGATGCGGTTGAGGTGAACGTAGATGAAGTTTAAACCTGGAGTAGTGCCCCAATGTCCGAGGAGTCTCGGTTTGACGTGTTCGATTTTGAGGGGTTCTTTGAGTAGGGGGTTGTCGAGGAGATAGATTTGTCCGACGGATAGGTAGTTTGCCGCCCGCCAGTAGGCGTTCATTTTGTGTAGTTCTGAGTCGGAAAGCGGCTTTAATTGCGGGAGATCGGTTGTTCCTAGCATCATCAGCGATTGACTCCTAAGTTGTGGTTGTTTTGTAAAGTGCGATCGAGAAGTGCGATCGATATTAATTTGTTATAGCAGACTTTTTGTATTTAACCTCCATGTCTTCCACGCAAACTATTGAATTCTAGCTCCTTTATGCCTAAATAAAAGTTTAAATCAATGTTAATTTCTGGCTAAACATCGCACAGTTCTGCTCGAAGAAAGACGACGATTTTCGGGGATCAAGGAATTCAGCAATAGAAAATAGGATTTACACCAGATTTTGCGTAGAGTGTGCATTGCGAACCGATCCGTATATGTTGCGAGTGGTGCGATATGTTGTGCAAGTACCGAAAAATATACTTCTCAAGGTAGAAGTCATCATGATTTATACCTAAAGTTGATTGTACTTTGTGCCTGCCGATGGCTGATACCGGTTATCAAAAAAAATCCAACTGTAGGCAATATCCAAAGCTTTATGTCCTCAGTCATTCCCAATCTAAAATTTAAAATCTAAAATGGTATGACTTTTTTTATCTTAAAGTTTTTTGTGTTCGTTTAAGCTCAGGGTAAAAGGGTGAGCAATTTTTATAATTTAGAGCTTTATCAAGAAGTTAAAAAGATATATAGCCTTTTTCAGTAACATGAGGTGCTCTCGCGGGCATAGGCCTCCGTGGCCTCCGTGGCCTCCGTGGGCATCAGTTGCGAGCGGTGTGTACCTCATTTTATTGAGAACCGCTATAGCAAGGCTATTTCATTTGTAAACGGGCTTTTTTTTATGAATCGCAGAGGCGCAGAGGGCGTAGAGGAAGAGATCCGAGAGAAAGGAATTGCGTATAACAACCAATACATATTATCTAATTATTAACCCAAAATTTAGCTAAGCTGAGGCGCATCTAAATTTGACAATCAAATTCGAGCAAATTCTTGTGGGGATTAGGGGCCCTAGCGTTCCGCCCGCCCAAAAATACAATTTAGATGCGTAAAAGCTTAACACCTGGCAATGAATTAGCCAAACTCCCGGTGCCTGTGGCGGTGATGCTTGTAGGAGAAATACTCGCATTCTTGTTTGGGTACTGGAAAGTTTTCGTCGTTTGGGTATGAACAAGTCTCGACTCCTGGCGATCGCACTATAATAGCAAATACATACATATAGCCTTTCTCATTAACATGAGGTGCTCATAGGGCATAGGGTATGGGCATAGGAAGGAGCCCGCATACCTCACCACGCTTGAGAACCGCTATATTTCATAAGTACCAAAATTTCTATGACTATCAAAGAATTAGAAGCGCAACTTCTGGCTTTAACGCCAACCGAGAAAGCTCAAATCATCCAATTATTAACCCAGAACTTAGCCAACACCTGGCAAGGAATTAGCAAGACTCCCGGTGTCTGCGGCGGTGATGCTTGTATCAGAAACACTCGCATTCCTGTTTGGGTACTGGAAAGTTTTCGTCGCTTGGGTATGAACGAGTCTCGACTCTTAGATAACTATCCCACACTAACCGCTACTGATTTAGCAAATGCCTGGACTTATGCGGCAGCTTTTCCCGATGAAATTGAAATAGCTATCCGCGAAAATGACGAGGATTGAAATGATGGCGCGTCTTTATGGTGACGAACAATTTCCCCGAGAGGTTGTAGAATTGCTGCGCCAGATGGGGCACAATATTCTGACAGTGCAAGAAGCCGGAAAAGATAACCAAAAAATTCCTGACGAAGAAGTGTTAGCTTTTGCAGTCAATGAAAATCGAGCTGTTTTAACTCTCAATCGCCGTCATTTTATTAGACTGCACAGCTCACAGCCTGACCATGCTGGTATTATTGTCTGTAAGGCAGATGATGACTTAGCAAGAATGGCGACTAACATTAATGAAGCTATTTCCTCACTTGCAACATTAACAGGTCAATTGATTCGCGTCTATCGTTCTGGGTCGCCATCTATATCTTAAGCGATCGCCACAAAGTAAACTCAAGCAATCTCAATCCGAAAATCCCTGCATCGGTTTGATTGCTGGCTAGAGGCCATCGCCGATATTTCCCGCTGAAAAAACCTAGGAGGCGACTAAAACAGGGCACTCTGAAATCCGGCAAACATTGGACACAGTTGGCTGGTGGGAAACGACTCGCACTTCGTGGGAATAGCGGGGACGCGGGTCATTTTCTAACCAGATGGGCGGTACCATCATCACTTCATAGTAAGCGATCTTATGCAAAACCCCGGGCTGGGACTTCAACTCCACTGTCAAGCCCGCTCTGTACTCAAATGCTTCTTCCCAGTCTAGGTTTTCATTCATACCCATAGCGATCGCGCCTCTTAATCTTGTTTCTTTTGTCCATTGTAGAGCGGTACATAAAAGATTGGGTACTTTCTGTTGCTTATGATACAATTTTTAACCTTATATGTTCGATCCCTGACAATTTAGCAGAGAGGAGCAATTGTCAATAAGTAAATAGGATGATTTTGCTGACGGGTGACAAGTAAGCAGAAAAGCTAGGCTTGACAAGAGTTGGAGTTGAGATGTCTCAAAAAAAATAGGGGCGATGGAACCCCGCAGACGTTTATGAGACAAAGGAAGAGAATTTTAAGGACGGAAGTACAAACCAACTTTTGCCAGCTTGTCTAGTATTTTATAAATAAAGAAACTCCGTTTTTTTAATAAACCGGGTTTCTGGATGAGTGAAAACTCAACTAATTTCACTTAGTTTTCTTCTTTGTCGCTGTCGCCGTATTTTTAGCAAGCGAGATCCTGCTTCATTTCTTTTTGGCAGATGTCTAATACTCAAAGTAAAATATGGCATAATATAAATATTAGTTTCATAGCTTTGCACCTATGACCGCCCAAATCACCCTAAATCTGCCAGATGAAGTCTATCACCAAGCAGAATTGCTAGCGCAGCAACGCCACCGCACCGTGAGTGAGATTCTAGTAGAAACTCTGGAAAATTTTCTCTTACCAACCGCTAAACCAGTATCAGCACTGTCTGATTCAGAAGTAATAACTCAGACTCAACTCCGGCTGCAACCACTCCAAGAACAACGATTGAGTGAATTGCTAGACCGCCAACAATCCGGTACGATCGCATCTGTAGAACTGGATGAATTGCAGGGCTTAATCCACATATATGAAACTCGACTATTGCGACAAGCTCAAGCCTTAAATGAAGCTGTGCGGCGCGGCTTGCTGGAACCATTAAAAGGATAAGCAAAATGGCGATTTCCGAACAAGTTCGAGCCAGAGTTCGCGCACAAGCTCAAAACCGATGCGGTTATTGTCGCAGTTTACAAATGTATGTTTTGGGAATACTGGAAATTGACCATATTATTCCTAAAGCGATTGGCGGTACTGACGAGGAAGAAAATCTTTGGCTTGCTTGTAGTCTGTGCAATAATTACAAAGGAACCCAAACAGACGCATTCGATCAGGTCACGCAAAAGCACGTTAAGTTGTTTAATCCGCGCACTCAACAATGGTCACAAAATTTTGCTTGGAGTGAAGATGCTACAGAAATTATTGGACTTACAGATTGCGGTCGCGCAACAGTAACAGCACTACAACTAAACAATCCTATTGCTGTTACTGTCAGGCGTCAGTGGGTTAGTGCTGGATGGCATCCGCCCACAGACATTTCTCCTTAAAAGGTTTGAGATTCACAAAAGGTCGATCGCACATATCGCCTTTTTGGCGACTGAGGAGATTTTAGACCAGCGCGAGGTGAGGCATATGGGGTTTGGGCGGCGTTGGGGGCGCGAGCTCAGCATATTTAGCATTTTACATCTTCAATATTTTCTTGAATTCCTCCAAAGTTGGCGTTGGCTTAATTCGATGGATCATGCGATGACAGTTGGAGCAAAGAACCGTAAAGTCTTGTATTGGATCTAATTTAATTTTCGCCTTGCTCAAGCTTGATATTGGAACAGTATGATGCGCCTCTATAAATTGCTTGCCTACTTCTCCATATCGAGCTTCAAAGTTGAAATCGCAAGCTTTGCATATATAACCTTGCAACTGCTTGACTTTTTTAGATAAACTTTGGTTTCTTTCAGTAAGTCTATGTATTCTATATTTTGTCAAATCTTCAAACCAGTCGTCTTTTTTTGGCTCGGAGTTCTGAATATCATTTATTAAAAAAACTTTTTCAAAAAGAGTAAAGTAAATTTCTAGGATTTTATTGAGGTCGTCAGTCAATACCTCATCATCAGGTATCTCATTTCTAGGGTAAAATTTGGATGCAATGTTACCTGCTTCATAAGCCTGCCCCAATCTTCTAGCGTCTTTTTTAGAAATGAAAGTTAGCTTTAAGTCTAGTGAATCAGAAAAATCTTTAATCGCTTCTTCTCCAAGGGTATCTCTAAAAAATATTGCTTGATTTCTCACCATATTTCTTGATCCAGGAAGCCCACACTCATCGCGTATATCTGCAATACCCTGATTTAAAGAAAGATAAACACCAGAGCCATCCACAGGGAAAAAGTAAACACAGTAAAATCCTGAAGTTACAGTCTCAGTGACTAATTTATTAAATATTGCAATCCAAGGAACTTTAGCCCAAGCACCGTTACCGGCCGAAGCTTTAATGCTGTACATATCGGGGAGATGTAAGAATGACTCTATAGATTTTGGGATCGTCTTTCTGAAATAGCTAGCAAATTGGTGTCCTGTAAAGCTATCTTTGCTAGCTTCTGGATACTCAAGAACTACTTTCTCCAGGCAATGTTTAAGCACCATATGATACGGCCTCAATATTGATAGTGAGATTGATTGGTTGGCCTCCAGAAGATCGAGGAATTCTTAGGTCAAAGGACATGAACTCATTTGTATATTTTTCCATATATTCCCGAAATGGAGTCCTGTTTTTTTACGATAAAATTCCATTATAATATGGTAGCGGATCGAGTAGGGTGCGTCCCCAGAGAAACTTTAATTACTGCATTCTCCATCGAAAGGGACGCACCCTACAAGCCACTAAATTTCTAGTAGCGCGGTTTACGGACATGAGGCTGCTATAACTTTAGCGTTAATTAAGGTAAAAATCCGATCTAGTTCTAGTAAGCTTGCTAATTCTACAACCTCTTCTGAAGTTAAAAGATTAGCCTTTTTTCTGTCGGCTAGTTCTTCTAATCTAGTTTGCAGGTTTTCCGTAAATTTGAATAAGTAAAGATTTCTGACTTTCTCAATCGAAATCTCACGATCGATCCAGTAGGAAGGTTGTACCATAAGTTCAGCTATCATGGTGATTCAATTACTCCAATTACTACATGGATAGTTTTGATTATATCATGAGAACGAAAGGATTACTTTAGAAAGAGCCGACCTACTTACGCACGGCGCGATCGAAGAAACCGGGTTTTTTACCGAATCTGTCTGCTAAAACAAATTATTGCAAAAAACCCGGTTTCTGACCGTACAGTGCGTAAATCCTGCTAACTTGACTTAGTTGTTTTCTTGGCTGTTGTGGCAGTCGCCGTCTTCTTAGCAGTGGTTTTCTTCGCCGCAGTCTCCGTCTTTTTAGCAGTTGTTTTCTTCGCCGCAGTTTCTGACTTCGCCGCAGTGGTTTTCTTCGCAGTAGTTGTTTTCTTCGCCGCAGTCTCCGATTTCGCCGCCGCAGTCTTAGTTGACTTCTTCGACTTGCTGCTAGATTTTCCGCCGCCCGCTGCTTCCTTCGCTGCTAACAAATCCAGTGCTTTTTGTAAGGTGAAATTCTCCACAGATTCATCCTTCGCCAAAGAAGCATTGATATCGCCGTGTTTGACGTAGGGCCCATAACGGCCGTCGTAAACATTGATAAGTTCTCCCGATTCTGGATGCGCGCCCAATTCCTTCAAAGGTTTAGCTGTTTTGCTGCTGCCGCGGGCGGCTTTCGGTTGCGATAACAATTCTAATGCCCGATCGAGCTCGATCGTCAAAACATCATCCGGCGGTTTGATCGATCGATAATCTTTCCCCACCTTACCCTGGTCATGCACCACATAAGGCCCGTACATCCCCAAATTAGCTTGCACCTTCGCCCCCGTCTCCGGGTGAGTGCCCAACAACCGAGGTAAAGTCAACAAACTCACCGCCATATCCACCGTCACGCTATCCTTATCCGTCCCCTTCGGTAAAGAAGCCCGCTTCGGTTTCTTGTTCGTTTCCGAAACATCCCCTAACTGAACGTATGGCCCATAACTGCCAATCAGCACATAAATCGGTTCCCCGGTTTCTGGGTGAAGACCCAATTTTTCCGGGCCTTCCATTTTTTGCTTTAACAGAAACTCCACTTGTTCCGGGTCTAAATCTGCCGGCGTCAAATCTTGGGGAATCGATGCTTTTACCAGGCCTTCTTCGCTTTCAGATTCCAGGTATGCGCCGAATTTGCCGATGCAGACTTTAGCAGAAATATTCTCCAGTACCACAGTTCGGGCAACTTTCGCATCAATCTGACTTTCCTGTTCTTTAACTTGGGTTGCGAGTCCGGTTTCCCCTGTATAAAACTTTTGCAAATACGGCAACCATTTCGCCTCGCCGGTGGCAATTTCATCGAGGGTTTGTTCCATTCGGGAAGTAAAACCGGTGTCTACTAAATCGGGAAAATGTGTTTCCAATAAAGTCGTGACGGCGAAAGCGGTGAATGTCGGAATTAGGGCGTTAGCTATTAATTTCGCATATCCCCGATCGACAATTGTACCGATAATACTCGCGTAGGTACTCGGACGGCCCACACCTTCGCTTTCAAGCATTTTCACCAGAGAAGCTTCCGTGTAGCGGGCGGGAGGTTGAGTTTCGTGCCCGATCGCCCCTAAATCCTTACAATTAGGTTTATCCCCCACCTTCAGCGCCGGCAAAATCACCTCCTGGTCTTCCAACGCCGCATTCGGATCGTCGGAACCTTCCACGTAGGCGCGCAAAAAGCCTGGAAAATCAATGCGTTTCCCGCTGGAACGGAAACCGGCATCTTCTACCTGAGTTAATACAGTGACGTGAGTTTGGCGGGAATCGGCCATTTGAGAAGCGACAGTCCGCTTCCAAATCAAATCATAGAGGCGGAAATCAATCCCATCCAATCCCGTTTGCTGCGGAGTCCGAAAAGTGCTGCCGGCGGGACGAATAGCTTCGTGGGCTTCCTGGGCGCCTTTGCTTTTCGTGGTGTATTTGCGCGGTTGGGGGCTGAGGTATTCGCTACCGTAAAGTTCTTGCACGCAACTGCGCGCCGCTTCGATCGCCTGTTCGGACAAATGCACCGAATCCGTCCGCATATAGGTGATAAAACCGCGTTCGTACAGACTTTGGGCAATTCGCATGGTTTCCCGCGCACCCAGCCTCAGTTTGCGGTTAGCTTCCTGCTGCAAAGTCGAGGTCGTAAACGGCGGCGAAGGTTTGCGGGTGACTGGCCGTTCTTCAATATTCCCGACAGTCCAAGGTTTGTTTTGAATGCGTGAGAGTAAAGCCCGCGCCTGTTCTTCGTTGAGCAAAAGTACACGGCGGCCTGCGATAATTTGCCCGGTATTTTCATCAAAATCGCTGCCGTTTGCAACTTTCACATTGCCGACAGTCACGAGTTTGGCATCAAAGGAAATCTTGCCCTTTTCCAAAAGGGCTTTTAAATCCCAGTAACTACCTTGGCGGAAAGCGCGGCGTTCCCGTTCCCGCCGCACCAACAGGCGTACAGCGACTGACTGCACTCTACCGGCGGACAAACCCCAAGCGATTTTTTTCCACAGTAGCGGAGAGAGTGTGTAACCGACGAGTCTGTCGAGAATTCGGCGAGTTTCTTGGGCTTGTACAACTCGATTGTCGATATCGCGGCAGTGAGTCAAAGCATCGCGGATTGCTTCGCGGGTGATTTCGTGAAACACCATCCGCTTGATGGGAACTTTGGGTTTGAGGATTTGCAGCAAATGCCAGGAAATGCTTTCGCCTTCCCGGTCTTCGTCAGTGGCTAGAATCAGTTCTGTGGCGTCTTTGAGGGCGTCTTTGAGTTCTTTAACAATTTTCTTTTTATCTTTCGGGATGACGTAGAGGGGTTCAAAGTCTGCTTCCACGTTTACGCCCAGTTGCGCCCATTTTTCTCCTTTAACGGCTTCTGGTATTTCTTCGGCGGAGGATGGTAGGTCGCGGACATGGCCCATCGATGCCTCTACACGGTAGGTGGAGGGCAGGAAGTTGCGGATGGTGCGGGCTTTGGTAGGAGATTCGACGATGACTAAGGTTGACATGGCATCTTTTAAATATGGATGGCAGCGCAGCTAGAGGGTCTAAGTTAGAGAGTTTAGGTCAGATGTCAAGGTTTCTTTCAACTTTGGGCGATTATTTTCAAACTACCTTAATTTTTAACTTACTGCCGATCGGGTGGCAGGTGACAATGTGATGGGATTTTACTGCTTTGGGGGCAGAGGCTGCGAATCGCCTCTCTACAAGATGCACGGGATGATGACCTGACTCTAGCAGAATTGTCGCTAACTGGATGTTGAGACTGCAGGATGCGGGCGGATGGTTCCTCAATCTGGTTGTAACTTGAAGGCTGGGGCGATCGATTGCGCGATTTTAGATTTTAGATTTTAGATTTTAGATTTTAGATTGGGAAAGATTTACTGAGTAGAGGTTTGGGATTATCGATCGGGCGATTTTAGATTTTAGATTTTAGATTTTAGATTTTAGATTGGGAAAGATTTACTGAGTAGAGGTTTGGGACTACCGATTTTAGATTTTAGATTTTAGATTTTAGATTGGGAAGAAAGATTTAAAGCAATCACAGAGGATTAAAATTAATTGAGCGATCGCTCAATTCTATGAACAATGCTATGACATTTGAATTCGACCATCTTTTCATCTTTACTGATATTGGTGCTTCCGAAGCTAATCGTTTATCATCCTTTGGTTTAGTTGAGGGTGCATCTCGCATTCATCGCGGACAAGGTACAGCCAATCGCTCTTTCTTTTTCCATAACGCAATGTTGGAATTGTTATGGATTCACGATCCAGAAGAGGCGAAGTCTGAGCCAATTCATCGGACTCGTCTTTGGGAGCGATCGACAAATCGGAATAATGGTGCGTGTCCATTTGGCATCTGTTTGCGTCCCGCCAAAGGTTCTGAGGACACAGTTGCATTTTCTAGTTGGGCATATCGTCCACCTTATTTATCTGAAACGATGAGTATCGCAGTAGGAACAAATAGTGATGTTTTGACTGAGCCGATGCTTTTCCAAATTTCCTTTGGTAAACGTCCAGATCAATACTTTGCTGATAAGTCACAGCCTTTGGATCATGGTGTTGGTTTCCGCGAAATTACTCGTGTAGAATTAGTCAGTCCTGCTGCCAATAATCCGTCACCTGAACTTCAAGCAGTGCTTGAGACAAATCAGCTAAAGTTACGGATAGGAACCGAGTATTTTGTGGAGCTTGGTTTTGATGGAGAAGTGCAGGGACAACAGGTAGATTTTCGACCGGGATTGCCGCTTATTATCAGTTGGTAATCTAAAGCCGTAAAACAATTAATAAGATGGCTGCTGTATCGAAGGATCTGCGATCGTTCGTACAGAAGGCGGACTGACAAGTGCAGGAACATTAGAGGCCATTGAGAATTTTCCAAGTTTGCTGAGTAAACTAGATATATAGTAACCCCCAATTTATTGAGGACTGGAAAATGGAGAGAATTACTGACCTGCCTGGGTATCGCATAACAGAACAACTCTATGCAGGGTCTCGCACTCTAGTTTATCGCGGTGTTCGGGAGTGCGATCGGACTCCAGTCGTCATCAAACTGCTGCGAAACGAATACCCCAGCTTCAGCGAACTGCTGCAATTCCGCAACCAATATACCATCGCCAAAAATCTACGTCTACCTGGAGTGGTTGAACCCCTCGATTTAACACCTTACAAAAACGCCTATGCTTTGATAATGGAGGACTTTGGAGGAGTGTCCCTGTCTACTTATGCCGAGGTAGCAATTGATAAAAACCAACCCGATAAATCTCTATCTTTAGAAAACTTTCTCACCCTAGCCAGGGAACTAGCAAATATTCTCCACTCTCTCTACCAAAACCGAGTTATTCATAAAGATATCAAACCAGCCAATATTCTGATTAACCCACATAGCAAACAAATTAAACTCATTGACTTCAGTATTTCTTCCCTGCTGCTGAGAGAAACCCAAGAAATCCAGAATCCCAACACCATCGAAGGAACCTTAGCTTATCTCTCCCCAGAAAAGACAGGAAGAATGAATCGAGGCATTGACTATCGGAGTGACTTTTATTCGCTGGGTGTCACCTTCTATGAATTGTTGACAAAACAGTTACCCTTCGACTCAGACGACCCAATGGAGTTAGTGCATTGTCATCTAGCCAAACAGCCGATTCCCGTACATCAAATCAACCCCGAAGTCCCCCTAATTTTATCCCAAATTGTTAGTAAACTGATGGCCAAGGATGCGGAAAATCGCTATCAGAGTGCATTAGGACTGAAACACGATTTAGAGATTTGTCTGGCTCAATTACAAAACACGGGTAAAATTGAGACGTTTGCATTGGCAACGCGGGATATTACAGACCATTTCCTCATCCCCGAAAAGCTCTACGGCAGAGAAACAGAAGTTGAAACCTTATTAGCAGCCTTTGAGCGAGTCAGCAGAGGCAGCACCGAAATGATGCT